>CAYMXZ010000159.1:0-8143 GCA_964394475.1 uncultured Caldithrix sp.
CAGTGGCCAGTTATTAATTGATGGTAATCAGCATTGCGCGCATTTTATAGAATCTCTTTATAATAATTATTCAAAAAATTACCTTTCAGGTTATTGTTTTTCACGATGGCACTTTTAGTTATCTCTTATCCAGAAATTTCAGATGCAGATCTTCAACGCATTCAGAAATTTCGAAAAGATCATGATCACTTCTACCGAATCGTCAATCCCCATTTTACCCTAATTTTTCCAGTTGTCGATTGGCAACCGGAATCATTTATCAGAGAAATAGAAAAGCAATCAAGAAATTTTCAGACCTTCGAGTTTTGTTTACGCTGTGTGACTCTCAACAAGGATGCCTTTAATGATTATTATCACACGTTCTTAGTACCGGACGAGGGTTTTAGTCATTTTATTAAATTGCATGATATTTTGTATGCCGATTTACTTTTTCCCCAGCGTGCCCTGCAGATTGATTTTGTACCTCATGTTGGAATTGGTAATTCCCGCCTCCCTGGAGAATGTTTAGAAATGATTTCTTATTGGAATCGCAGACCATTTGAAATTCATGGTCGGATATCAGTGCTGGATATTATTGACTTCGAAAAAAATCAAGTCAGGACGCTCCAAAAAATTCCATTGAAAAATAACTATTAAAAAATATATTAGAACATCTTTTTAATTATGCGAATTCTTAACTTAAATTGATTTATAAAAAATATGAAGGATCGGCTATGCGAAACATTTTAGTTCTCCTGATGTTATTGACAGTCAATATCACATTTGCTAAAGTGTATAGACTCTATTATTTGGGTGGACAATCGAACATGGATGGATTTGGATATACCAAGGACTTACCCATTGAACTAACCAAACCTTTTTCAACAGTATTCATATTCCATGGAAATTCATCTCCGGATGGTACTCCCGTAGATGGTAGGGGTATATGGCAACCTTTACAACCTGGTCATGGGAGTGGATTTTATTCTGATGGTAAAATCAATAAATTATCTGATCGTTTCGGTGTTGAATTAACCTTTGCTCAACGTTTGCTGGAATTAATGCCGGGTGAATCTATTGCGATAATTAAATATTCACGTGGAGGTACTTCCATCGATACTGCTGCGGCTGGGCAATTTGGCTGCTGGGATTCTGATTTTCAGAAAGGAAATGGAGTGAACCAGTATGATCATTTTCTGGCAACTGTTAAAAATGCGCTGTCCATTAAAGATATTGATGGGGATGGTGAGGATGACACACTGATTCCTTCAGGAATTTTATGGATGCAAGGGGAAAGTGATGCCTGCTTCGGTGAAGAGATCGCGCGTAAATATTCGGCCAATCTCAAACAATTAATCGATTTGATTCGAGCGGCGTTCTGGACAGACGATTTACCAGTGGTGATCGGAAGAATATCTGACTCTGGACAACATCCCAGCGGAAAAGTATGGACATATGGGGAAATTGTGCGGCAGCAGCAAGCACTCTTTGTTAAAGAAGATCAAAATGCTTTTCTGGTCACCTCAACTGATGCTTATGGATATTCAGATCCCTGGCATTACGATAGCAGTGGATACGTGGATCTGGGTCGTCAGTTTGCTGAAGCAATATTTCAACTCCATCAGCAGACTCGATAAAACCTAAGAATATCTATAAAATTCAAGCGAATTAAAAAGTCAGATACTATAAATTTACTATCTTGACAAAAAATTGATTCCATGGTATTTTATGATATTTACATTCATAAAATGATTCATTCATAACTGAGAGGATATTCATATGGTAAACATTCCTACAATATTCTGGATTGTACCGGTGGCAGGTTTAATAACCGTGCTATTTGCTATTTTTCTAATTCGATATGTGTTAAAACAGGAGGCAGGAACACCCAGGATGAAAGAAATTGGCGATATGATTTTTGAAGGCGCCTGGGCCTTTTTAAAAAGACAGTACACCACGATTGGAATCTTATCCCTGGTGATCGCTATAATTATTGGAGTTTTAGTAGCCATGCTGGGTGGAGAAAAAGGCATTGAAGGGATGACCCCATTGGGTATCGGCTGGAGAACAGCCGTAGCTTTTTTGGTAGGGGCCTTCTGTTCCAGTATTTCAGGTTTTATCGGAATGTATATTGCCGTGAAATCCAATGTTCGTTGTGCAGCGGCTGCTCAAAAAAATTTAACTTCTGCAGTAAATGTGGCCCTGCGGGGAGGTGGTGTTTCCGGTTTCTTGATCACCGCTCTCAGTCTGATTGGAGTCACCGCCATTTTCTTTGCTTTTGGCGGAGCCACTAAACCGGAAATAGCTCCTCACCTGATCGTTGGATTTGGTTTCGGTGCCAGTTTTGTTGCTTTATTTGCACAATTAGGAGGTGGTATTTACACCAAAGCCGCTGATATGGGTGCCGATCTGGTAGGAAAAGTCGAGGCGGGAATTCCAGAAGATGATCCCCGTAATGCGGCGGTAATTGCCGATCTGGTGGGAGATAATGTGGGAGATTGCGCCGGTCGTGGAGCAGATTTATTTGAATCTACTGCTGCCGAAAATATCGGTGCGATGATTTTGGGTGTAATTATCTATTTGGTCACCAATAATGTCGCCTGGATTCTTTTCCCGTTGGTTATTCGTGCCTTCGGTTTAATTGCCAGCATGATTGGATTGATCAGTGTCCGCGCAAAAGAAAATGAGAATGCGATGAACGCTTTAAACCGTGGATATTATATTGCTGTTTTTCTTTCGATTATTGGTCTGGGAGGTACGGTTTATGTCATGCTAGACAACTGGTGGCTTTTTGCAGCGGGATTAGTGGGCATTCTGGCCAGCGTTGTTACCATCTATATCACCCAATACTATACTGAATCCCGATACAAACCAGTAAAATCTATTGCCGATGCTTCCAAAACTGGACCGGCCACAAATATTGTGGCGGGAACAGCGGTTGGTTTTGAAACCACTTTTGCCACCGCTGTGGTCATCGGTGCGGCCCTACTTCTGACGCACTGGATGGGAAATCTCAGTGGAGTAGTTGGTGCTGGCGCATTTGGCACTGCCGTTGCCACCATGGGAATGCTCATGACCTGTCCTTTTGTCCTTTCTATGGATACTTTTGGGCCTATCACAGATAATGCCAATGGTATCAATGAGATGGCTGGAGCGGGACCAGAGGTACGCCGGATTACCGATCGCCTGGACGCGGTGGGCAACACCACCAAGGCTTTGACCAAAGGGTATGCTATGGTATCAGCCGGATTAGCCGCCTTTCTATTGTTCCAGGCTTATCTGGATCGGGTATCTTTTCTGAAATTCGGTGAGGAAGGGAAATATACAGTAGTGGATATCGCCCGGGTTGAGGTTTTTGTCGGTGCTCTTCTAGCGGTCATGATCGTCTTTCTTTTCAGCTCCTGGGCCATTAAAGCGGTTGGCAAAACTGCTGGCTATATCATTCAAGAAGTTAGACGACAGTTCCAGGCCGATCCCGGCATTATGGCTGGCACCTCGCGACCTGATTATTCTCGGGCCGTCGATATCACAGCCAGAGCCGGTCTAAAAGAAATGGTAAAACCAGGATTATTACCGGTATTGGCGCCAGTGATCATCGGTGTCATATTTAATTGGGCCGGTTACGATGCAGCCATGGTCGTTGCGGCGGTTCTAATGGTGGGAACCATAGCTGGAATTATGCTGGCGTCCTTTATGAATAATGGAGGCGCTGCCTGGGATAATGCGAAGAAAATGATTGAAGATGGTCAATTAAAAGATGATAAAGGGAATATCATCACCAAGGGGAGTTTCACTCATCAGGCAGCTGTGGTTGGAGATACGGTAGGAGATCCTTTCAAGGATACTGCTGGTCCTTCCCTTCATGTATTAGTAAAATTGTTGAGCACCATTACTCTGGTGATGTGTCCTTTGTTTCTGTAAATTTTCTTTATTTTTTTCTTTATGGGTCTAATTTCGCCCGCTACCGGTGTAGCGGGCTTTTTCAATTGATCTATTTGATCCACGCTTTTTTTGCTATAATTTTGTGACACAATAGTGTGATGAAGAAAATATTTTAAAAAAATCATGAATACGGTTATCCTGGTATCAGTAGCATATATCACGGCCCAGATTTTTTCTGATATTGGATCTCTCAAAATTGTCTATCTTTTCGGCTTTTCCATCGACGCCGGTACCTTCATTTATCCCTTAACTTTTACGCTGCGGGATCTGGTTCATAAAACTGCTGGCATTAAAGCCGCGCGATTGCTCATCGTGACGGCGGCAATCATAAACCTTTTCATGGCATTTTATTTCTGGTTAGTTGCCCGCTTACCGGCCGATCTGGCTGTAGGACCTCAAAAAGAATTTGGAATTGCTCTCTCCCCGGTCTGGCGTATCGTTGTCGCTTCCATCATCGCTGAAGTAATGAGTGAACTTCTTGATACTGAAATCTATAGAATTTGGATCGATCGTATCACACGCAGATTTCAATGGAGCCGTGTACTTATCA
Source organism: uncultured Caldithrix sp. (assembly GCA_964394475.1). Lineage (GTDB taxonomy): Bacteria > Calditrichota > Calditrichia > RBG-13-44-9 > RBG-13-44-9 > RQOF01. The sequence continues at coordinate 4,472 of CAYMXZ010000159.1, forward strand.
GCAACTCCATTAGTGTACCAGTGGATAGTTTGATTTTCTCCTGGTGTGCTTTCGGAGGGAAATTCACTTCCGTGGTGGTCTGGTCAATTGCCCTGAGCAATATATTAATTAAATATCTGACCACATTGATCAGCCTACCACTTATTTATATGGTGAAGGAACGACCTGTCAGTTTATCAAACCATCACATCTGGAAGAATAATGGCTGAAAAACATTTTTACGAACAGCAAAATTTTACAAAATCTTATCTTGTCCCTTATCTGCGCCGACATATTCCTGATTTTGAAAAAACGAATTTACTGGAAATCGGTTGTGGAGAAGCAGGGTTTTTAGATGTTTTACACCAAAGCGGAATGTCAGTGACCGGTATTGAAATCGAATCAAGCCGTATTGAAATTGCTTTGAGTAAAAATCCAAACCTAAAAATTTTGCACGCTGACATTACCGATAGTCAAATTATTGAGCAAGCTGGACAACAATATGATGTGATTGTGATGCGCGATGTGATTGAACACATCAAAGATCGTGATGCTCTTTTCAGAAACCTGTGCCAGTTGATTAAACCAGGCGGATTTCTCTACATTACTTTTCCACCAAAATTTTCCGGTTTCGCCGGTCATCAACAAAACGGTAAAACGATATTGCGCTACGTCCCTTATCTCCACCTGCTTCCCATCCCATTGATTAGAATACTGGCAAAAATTTTTAAGGAAAGCCCGCAGGTAATTTCTCAGGTCATTCTAAATTATAAAGTCGGATTGACAATTCGCCATTTTACCAAACTCTACCGTACCTATAAATTTACACCAATAGTAAAAGATTTATTTTTAATTCGACCCATATTCCAATTGCGTTTTAAACTAACTCCCCGGCGAATACCAGCTATACCGCTGCTAAGTGAATTTCTGGCTTTTGGGTGTGAGTATTTGCTCACCAAAGATCACCCGGGAAGTAATAATTAGAAAATTTTTAAGTAAAAGTTTGATGGTTGATTTTATTTCTGTTTATTACAAAATGAAAATATCCTAATTCTACTACTTTCTATTTACAAACTGTTAAAAATTTTATAACCCAATTAAGGAGACATCCATATGAAAACCTTCTCGAAATTTATTATCGTGGGATTCATCTGTTCAGTAATGCTTTTTTGTCAAAAGCCAGTTGATTCGGATCAGGCAACCAAGCCAATCATGTTTTTTAGTCTGACATCTGATCCTCTGGTAGATGCCCATTCCATGACCATGGCCTTTCAGCTGGCCAATCACGCCCTTGAAGATGGACGAACGGTCGTATTATTTTTCAATGTTAAAGCTGTAACTGTACCAACTAAGGATTTTGATGAAAATATTGCTTTTCACGCCCAACCGATCAAGCAGCTACTGGCGGATTTGATAACGAAAGGTGCCCATGTGCACGTCTATCCCCATTGCATGGAGGCCATAGGTGTAAAAACCGACGATCTAATCACAGGAGCCAAAGTCACCACTCGATCAGAACTTTTCTCTTTCATCACTAATCAGACAGTGGTATTCACCTACTGATCGTATAAATCAAAAAAACAGCTAATTCATTTAGACTGGAAGGGATAATCAGTTAAAGTCGCTTATCTTGTGTATTCTGCAGGTAAGAATAATTTTATTCAGTTTATTCACTGTTGATTTTACCCTCAGGAAAAATAGTGCCGTGACTGCTGCTTATATGATCAGCGTGGTCAATTATCAGAAATATGCAAATGTGAAGAGACATGTTGAACAAGTAAAAAAGCTAACCGACGTTATTCTTTTTTTTCAATTAAAATGCAAATAGAGATAAAAAGTATAATTCTGCTATTTATCGATATTATTTAAGTTAAACAATTTTTATTTCTAAAAAGCGAAAGCGATACTGATATGAAATTCTCCTGGTGATTCCCATCGCTCCGGACGATGTTTAATACCATAATCAAAACGAATTGGACCGAGTGGGGTCAGGAATGCTAAACCGGCCCCAGAAGTTGTTTTGATATCTCTGAAATTAAAATTTTTAGCGTCTATCCATACATTGCCGGCATCCGTAAAAATTTCTCCCCAGAATAACCAGTAAATTGGGATTCGGAACTCGATATTCGCTAAAGCTAACAGTTTCCCACCGATGGCGCGCTGGATAGAACCTTCGCTAAAAAACACTATTGGACCTAAAAGTTGTTCTGGATATCCTCTGACAGTCGAAGCGCCACCCAAATAAAATCTTTCAGATACGGGAATCTGAGTTTTATCATCCAGGGCAAAAATATTCCCCAGTTTAATTCTGGAAGCCAGTATCCATGTTTTAAAAAAACTAAATTTAAATTTTTGATAACGATTCCATTCGGTAGTTAATTTGATAAATCTATTACCCGAAATAACTCCCGTTTGATTATTTTGAGTTCTCACATATGCGAATTTTACGTCAAAATCAGTGAGTGATCCATTTTGAGGATTCAGATAATTATCACGATTATCGCGTATCAGATGGGGATTAAAGGAATAAATAATATCCTGTCCCGGCGATAGACCGGTAATTATAGCATCCAGAGAATCTCCTTCTAAAAGCTGAACGCGGTTGAAGGCTAATATTCCGGAGGCTTTCCAAAAATTGCGAAATTCATGATTTATTAAAAACGACAGGGTATAATAATCATAATTAGAGGAATTTACTGGACGAGCCTGGATAAACGAAAAGCGAAAAATTCCAGGGGTTCTGGTATAAGCTATCCAGGGTTCAACAAAATTAATAGAGAATTGATTTTTTGTATTGGTAAATTTTTTATTATCGAAATCATAGGAAAAGGAAGGAATGGCACTAAAATAAATCGAACGTGCCGTGCCGAACAGATTGCGATGACCAAATTCAACGGTAAAGTCAAATGTTCCTCCGTAAACAATTTGTTGTTCATACCCTACTCCAAAACGCGCTCCCACCCATTTCGATTTTTTTTCAACCACTCGTATATTTAGTATCGCTCGAGATCGAGTGGTATCAAGCGCTCTTAGTTCCATTCCTACAAAATCGAATAAACCGGTTGAGTAAATATTTCTCTGAGATTTTTCTATTTTCTGGCGTGAATAGATTTCATTTTTCTTGATGGCAAGTTCTCTTCTGACAATAAAATCCTTGACCTGGCGCAGCCCCTTCACCTCAATATCATGAATATAAACCGTCTCGTTTTCCTTTACTCTTACCACTATTTTAATCAAAGAATCTTCTATGGTCTGGTCGGGATTGATTTCAACATAGGGTTTACCGTTGTTGAAATAATAATTTTCAAGATTATTTAAACCTTCTTCTATCTGACTCTGCTGAAAATAGTCCCCCACTTTTATTTTAAAAAACTCTGCCAGTTGTGTTTCGGTCAGCGATTCTATCCCGATAAATTTGAGCTCACTTAGAACAAAACGTGTGCCTTCAGATATTATAAAATAAACTTCGATTTTTTCACCCTGACGGCGGACATCTGTTTCAATCCATACATTCAGAAATCCGCGAGCCAGATAATAATTCGTAAGAATTATTTTGTCCAACCGCAGGAGCTTATTGTCAAATTCCTTTTTTTCTCCAGTTTTTAAAATTTGTTTTAATTCACTGCTTTTAAAGGACAGATTACCATCAAAAATTATTTTCTTTACCTTCAGCTCCGCCCGCAGGCCCTGAAA
>CAYMXZ010000160.1:0-8020 GCA_964394475.1 uncultured Caldithrix sp.
GCATGGCTGGGTATATGACTGGGAAACTCTGCGCATGAACATTCGTCCCCCACTCGGAATTTTCAAGCATCACTGGGATGCCATGCAGGTGCATTCTCCCCGTCTGGTGTTGGGTGAAACGGCTCTGGATATGTGGACATACAGCTATGCTGATCCAGAAATGGCTAAAGAAGTGATTTACGGTACCTTTGCTGATGCCATCCAGCCCAACGTCCCCTGTGTTCGTGAGGATGGCAGTGTGAATATGATCGGTGCTGACGGATCGGAATGTGGCACTGCACCCATGTGGGGATTCCCTTTTCATGTTATTCGCACGATCTATCTCTCTACAGCAGATTCGAATTGGGTCATCCAGCTTTATCCCTATCTGAAAGCCTATGTTGAATGGTGGTTGCAGCACCGTACGGATCAAGAAGGCTGGTTTCACTGCAACAACAGCTGGGAATCTGGCCAGGATGGTTCACGACGCTTTTTAGTGGAAGGAGAGGGCGATCCGGCGACTTTTGTGCGCACGGTGGATGTGGAGGCCAGTATGGCAGAGGCAATGAGAATTCTTTCCGAAATTGCTGGATTGATGAGGAATTCAGAAGAACAGCGATACTGGGAGAATAAGGCTACGCAACGCATTCAGAATACGCATTCGATGTTCTTTCAAAACTGGTTTCGTGATATTGATGGACGGAAAAATCAGCCGATAATTTTTGAAAATTTTTATGATCCCATTATGCTGGCTCCTTTAACCTGTGGAATTGCTACTTCGGAACAGATCGATGCTGTTCGTCCCAAGCTAAAGTATATTGTCGATAATCCACGCTGGCTACAATGGCCACCGGCAGTGCAGGCTTTTACCGAAGCCGCCTGGAATGCCAGCGAACCTCTCCTGGCTGGGCAGGCTATCTTCGATATTGTCCAGCGGGTTTATCAGCGAACAGATTCTTCCACGATCATGCAGGTGCATAAAGACGATCCATTCTCCTTCCGTATTCCAGGAGTCGCCAACGAATTCTGGCCAGTCGGTAATCGAGCACCAGGAGGAGAGAATTACGGATGGGGAGCCACTCTTCCTGGACATATCATCCGCAGCATCATTGGTTTCCGGGAGTCTGAAAATTTGAATAGTAAAGAATTCTATCTCACTCCGGCGATTCCTTCTCCATTGTATGTTGCAGATAAGGCTTACGGAATAACGCAGCTGCATTATCGGGGAATCAATGTACAGATTTCTTATCTTATGAGAAAAGGCAAGACGTTACAGGTCACCATTGGTTATCAGTCAGAAATTCCCTGCAAAATAATAGTATCTGACTCTGAGGGAAGACAGATTGCCCCCACTGAAAATCGTAACATCGCAGGAAGTATCTCATTCGGCGCTACTAATGGCGAAAGGTATATCATAAAATTTATTGGCGGGAGTTCCAGATAAAGTAGATGAAAATTTTTGATGGAAGAGCTTGATCTTCACCAGGGGTGTAAAAAAATATGATTGAAGGGATCTCTTTGGTAAAAGAAAAGAGACTACCCTTCGTAAAAGAATTTAAAATATATGATTTGAATAACCTTGATTAGGAAGAACAGGATTTACAAAATTTTAGAAATGAATAGCTGTTCTTTAATAAAAAAGTAGGGATTGACAAAAATATTTTTTAATTTATTTCGCCTTAACCAGAGGAGAGAATGATGGATCGCTCCTTTTTTATTTTTTTGCTTTTGTTATCGATAACAATTCAGGCAATTTCCCAATCACCTCCCATCAAATATCCCATCGAGATCCCGGTGGTGGTGGTCAAATATTTTCCGGTAAAGGGAGAAAATATTGATATCAATGTTACTGGGGATTGGGGAGAAAGTCTGGCATATACCCGTCATAAAACGGATAGTCTTTCTCAACGATTAGTTGAATTTCTGAATGATGCGTCCCGCTTTCGGGCGTATAAAAATCCCAGCGCCGCACCCAGCTTGAAGTATAAAATCGTCAAAACCATCGATTTCCTCGAACCGCTTCCCACCTCTAAAAAAATCTGGCAACGGACTCCTTTTACCGATTACTATTCTATTGTTGAGCGCATTGATGGTCGCTACTGGGTGGATGATGAGGATGTAAAAGAAATCTGGCTGTGGGGGTACCATGGTGGAAAAGTGCATTTATGGGAATCGAATATGGCCGGACCCTACGGCGACGTGAGTAACTCAAATCGGGATGAAAAGGATTTACCTGTTTATAATCACACCTATACCTTATATCATTATAACTATCAGCGGGGGTTATCTGAAGCAGTAGAAGATCATATGCATCAGATTGAAGCGGTTTTAAATTACATTGATGGCCGCGATGATACACCCGAGGATCAATGGTCACAATTATTGTTCTGGGGAAAATTTGTGGGAAGTGATAAGTCTCATAAGATCATTAATCCAGGCTGTGGATGGGCTCACTATCCGCCCAATGCCGAAAAAGACTATGACAGGAAAAATCCGCGCTTTGTAGAAAGTGATATTGAGGATTGGAAGCCGGACGGAACGGGTGAAAAGAAAAGCATGAATTGTGAGCGGTGGAATTGCAATAGCCTGGATTGGTTCAAATTGTGGATGCAAAGCCTGCCCGGAATGGATAACGGTCTAGTCTTTCAGGGACAACCGCTTACCAACTGGTGGATTTTTATTGGCCAGTGGGATTATGCCCGGAAAAATAATCTGAAACTTATCGGGAAATAAAACTCGAAAGGACCTCTAAAATGATGAGGATCTTTATGATGTTCAGTCTTCTACCTTTCATGCTTCACGCTGAAACTGACGTGGATCGACTGGTGACTGAATTAAATTCCCTGGCTCACTATCAACTCGCCGATTGGAAATATGCAAGCGATCCTCAGACCCTTGAGATGTCACCGCAGGATTTATGCGCACCGACCCTCGATGTAACAAATTGGAAGTCCATGAATTACCAGACAAGGTTATATGTGGATTCCTGCTGGTTGCGCACTTCTGTTACTCTCCCCAAAACCATGATGGGTCAGGAACTGAGTGGTCCGATTCGTCTGCTGCTATCAGTAGACGACTATGGATATTTGTGGGTAAATGGAACATCCAGGGGCCATTTTCCCTGGGATGGTGAATTCGTCATCGAAGAAAATGCTCAGCCAGGAATGAAATTTATCATTCTCATTAAAGCCATGAATACGGGCGGACCATTGCGACTGCTGCGAGCAGAACTGGAACTGGATAAGCTGAAATCTTTCAAAAATGAATTGGATAATCTATCGCTCAGTTTTCTGGTTGGACAAAAATTAGTGGGATTCGATACCTATCAAACCAATGCTCGAAATAAGATAGATCCCGGGATTGATAAATCACATTTTGACAAAATACAAAAATTAAAATTGTATGATAAACTGCAGAAGCTGGCTTCCCAGATCGATGTAAAATCTTTAAAAAATAATGATCGGCTTTCCTTTGAAAAATCAACCCAGAAAGTAAAATCGTCGTTAAAAGAAATAGATCGCTTCGTTAAAAATTTTACTCTCTATTTTACTTCCAATGCCCACATCGATGCCGCCTGGCTCTGGCGAAAAGCCGAAACTCAGGAAGTCTGCAAGAATACTTTTACGTCGGTGATCCGCATGATGGATCAACAACCAGGTTTTACTTATACGCAAAGCTCTGCTGCCTACTACGATTGGATGCAGCGCCTTTATCCCGATCTTTTTTCTGATATTCTGCGAATGGAGAAACAGGGCCGATGGGAAATTATTGGCGGGACCTGGATCGAACCGGATTGCAATCTGATTAGCGGCGTCTCCTGGTGGCGACAACTATTGTTCGGCCAGAAGTATTTCCAGCAGAATTTTGGCAAAAAAGTAAAGATTGGCTGGAATCCTGATTCCTTCGGCTACAACTGGAATATGCCCCAGTTCTACCTGCAGGCCGGAATTGAGGCCTTTATCACCCAAAAAATTGGGTGGAATGATACCAGTGTTTTCCCATATCGGTTATTCTGGTGGCAGGGACCGGATGATTCCCGCATCCTGGCCTACTTCCCGTTTGACTATGTGAACCGGATTGAAGATCCGTTTCAGCTGGTAGACTGGCTGCGTCAATATGAAGCCAACACCGGTCTCACAAAATTGATGATATTATTCGGAGTGGGCGATCATGGTGGCGGACCAACTCCAGAGATGCTGGAGCGAATTGAAAATCTAAAAAAGTTATATGTTTTCCCACAAATCGAATTTGGAACAGCTGGAAATTATCTTAACTGGATTAAGCAGCAAAAAATTGTCGATCTGCCAGTATGGAACAATGAATTGTATCTGGAATACCATCGGGGGACTTTTACCACTCAGGCCAGGATGAAAAAGTATAATCGAATGCTGGAAGGCTCTTTAACCAATCTGGAGAAATTAGCCTGCCTTGCCGGGTCTTTTTATCCGTATCCTTCAGACGATTTGGGTGAAGCCTGGCAATATGTTCTGTTTAACCAATTTCATGATATCTTGCCCGGATCCAGCATACCTGAAGTATATCGTGATGCCGAAGAAGATTATCAACAGGCCCAGCAGATTGTACAGTTTTATACCGAGAAAATCCTTGGTGCACTGGGAAATCATGTAAATACCAGCGGTATGAAGGCTGGTCAACCGCTGGTGGTTTTTAATCCATTGAATTGGGAGCGAAGTGATATAGTTACTTTTGATCTGGAGAGAGGTGATACGTCTTCATATGCCATCTTCAATTCCGAGGGACAGGAAGTCCTCTCGCAGATTATAACGACTGGTAAATTTCATCGGCAGATTTTGTTTAAAGCTGATGGCGTTCCGGCCATGGGCTACCGAACCTACGAACTCATAGCGCAAAATCCCCGGCCATCAGCTAATGATCTTTCTATTCAAAAGAATATTTTAGAAAATCGATTTTTTAAAGTGGTTATTGATGATAAAACCGGATGGGTGAAAAGTATTTATGATAAACAACAAAAGCGGGAAATATTGAAAGGCCACGGTAATGAATTGCAGTTATTTGACGATCGTCCGGCCGCCTGGGATGCCTGGAATCTGGGTTTAAAGGCGCGACATCCCAGTCGCTTCCGTGGAATGGAAATTTATGAACGCGGTCCGGTACGAGTATGCCTTCGCATTTACCACGATTTTCTCCATCCCAAAGCAATTAAGGAGTATCCAACTAAAGATTTTCCGCAATCTTTTTTTACTCAGGATGTGATACTCTACTCCGAGACACCCCGCATCGATTTTATTACTCAAGTGGATTGGTGGCAGGAGCATATGATGGTAAAAGTGGCTTTCCCGCTGAATATTCTCTCTGAATATGCTAGCTATGAAATTCCCTACGCAGTGATTCAGCGTCCTACTCAATTAGTGCGTGAGGAAGATAAGGGTAAAATAGAAGTTCCTGCTTTGCGCTGGGCTGACTTGTCCAATTCTCAATGTGGAGTCAGTTTAATCAATGAAGCAAAATATGGCTATGATATTAAAGGCAATGTGGTGCGGCTCTCTTTACTGCGATCTCCCACCTGGCCGGATCCCATGGCCGATCGGGGAAAACATCTCATCCGTTATGCTTTGTACCCTCATCCCGGCGATTGGCGAGAAGCCGAAACAGTTCTTCGCGGTTATGAATTTAATGAACCACTGCTGGTTCAAAAAATCACCTCCGCAAAAGGAGAATTTCCGTTACAATACTCCTTCCTGCAAGTCGAACCAGCGAATGTCATTTTAAGCAGTATAAAAAAAGCTGAAGATGCTGGTAATTGTTGGGTTCTCCAGCTGTATGAGTCATCTGGCAAAGTTTCATCCGCCCAATTAACTCTTCCGGCGGCTCCCGTGAAGGTGTATTCCTCAAATTTTTTAGAGGATAATCTTCAACCTATTTCTTGTGAAGGAAAAATTATTAAATTAGATCTGAAAAAGTATGAGGTGAAGACTCTTAAAGTATTCTGGAATAAATAAAGAAATAATTATATTATCGTTGTATTTACAAGGAGGAAAAATGAAGAAGTTTTTTCTATTTATTTTGATGGGATTATTAATCCAAATTTTTAGTGCCACCACTTTATTTTCACAAATGATTATCCGGCATCCAGTCGAAATTCTGGAAGGCCTGAATGGTGGCACAATTCAGGCAACCGTGAATCCCGGCTTTACACTGAATTCAATTAACAATGTATTCGATGGAAATAACTACACCATGGCCGGCGCACAAAATACTAATGATTTAAGCATCATGTTAGCTTTCAGTGACACGGTTGAATTTTCCAGGACGAAAATATTCTTTTGGTCTGGCGGCGATTGGAGTCTGGAAATCGCTGATACCGAGAGTGATCTCAATAGTGGAACCGGCAGTTATCAACTCCTGGTCAATCAAAGATTACATGCCCCTTTTGTGGCCGATTCGGTTGATGTGGGATATCAAAAAGCGTTGTATGTGCGATTTAAAGCTCACAATCCCCAGGAAAATTATATTTATTTAGGTGAATGGGATTTAGTCGGCACTTTGGTTTTGACTAAATTGTACATTTATCCCCGACCGATAAAAGTTATTCCCGGCACTACTTTAAACCTGAAAGTGAAAGCTCTCGATGCCTCAAATAATGTCTACGATTACCCGGGCACTGAAGCTTTATTATGGTTTACCGGTAATTCCTCCATTGCCACCGTCGGAGAATTTGGAGAGCTTACTGGCGTCGCTTTAGGGAACACCAATGTGCTGGTCCGTTCCTTTTCCAATAGCATATCAGGCCAAGCGCAGGTAGACGTGGTTACTGATTTTGAATCCGTAAATGCTCCAACGAAAATAGTGAAGGTCGCCTTAGTGGTTCAGGATCCGGTTATTGATTCCGTAAATAACAGAAGAATTCATCAAGTCTGGGGTTGGTCTAATCCATATACATTGGTAAATAACATCATTGAGGATTTAACCTGGGCCAGTGAAGGAGTCATTGATTTCCAGATCACGGAAACTCACGATGATGCAAATATTTTTACTGAAATCAGTTCAGTACCCATGACCATGCAACAGGTTATTTATTATTTTACACCCTCCAATAACAGATTATACGGGAGAAATACTCCCGGTACCTTGCAATATATGGCGGAAATTCAAAATATCGTGAAGTTCAATTACAATGCCATGGTAGATTTTTACGATCTTGATACCAAACGTAATAACGGCGTTATCGACGAAGTGTGGGTTTATACTTTTCCTTTCGGCGGGATGTATGAATCACAATTGATGGGACCGGGAGCGTTCTGGTATAATTCTCCTCCCCTGGCTCATCCAGGCTTAAATAAACTGCTATCGGTGATGGGCTGGAATTACGAAAGGGGAGTAGCGGAGGCATTAGAAAGTTTCGGTCATCGCTCTGAAAGCGCCCTGTCGTACACTTTTGGTCGCTGGCAGGGATATCCACCACCAGAGAATCCGAATATGTGGGAGATTTTTACCCAGATTGATCTCTATAATCCGGGTCATGCCCATTGCGGAAATGTTCATTACCCGCCAAATGGATTATCGGATTATGACTTTGCCAATACCCGCTATGTAACTTCCTATTGTGATAATTGGAAGCGCTACCCGTTGCTATTGGACCAGACCCGCCTTGTCAATAGAAACGATTGGTTTTTCCTGGGAGGTGATTATCATCGTGGATATATGAGATGGTGGTATAATCATTTTCCACGTTTTGAAGGTGTTTATGAAGGAATCCTTAACAACTGGTGGCATTACATTGTCGATTATGAAGAAGCAGTCGCCCTGGCTAACAGTACTCCTTGGGTAGGTATTGACGATAAATCCAACCCTGAATTGCCCGGCAATTACCGCCTGAACCAAAATTATCCTAACCCCTTTAATCCGGCTACCATTTTTTCTTTTCATTTACCGGTTTCTGAGAAGGTAACACTGAAAATCTATGATTTACTGGGACGGGAAGTGGATACCGTAATTAATAAAAAATTGACGGCGGGCGAACATGCTATTGAATACCATGCCTCAAAGCTGGCCAGCGGTA
>CAYMXZ010000161.1:0-8012 GCA_964394475.1 uncultured Caldithrix sp.
CTTTTAATCCCCGCGGTACGGATGTGGCCGTCGTGTTAGATCTGATGATTCATGATATTGACCTCATTTTAAGCTTCATTCCCAGCCCGGTAAAAACCATTGATGCCAGTGGTGTTTCTATTATTTCTTCCAGCGAAGATATTGCCAATTGCCGAATAAATTTTGAAAATGGCGCGGTAGCTAATGTCACCGCCAGCCGTATTTCTAACCGTAAGATGCGCAAGATGAGATTTTTTCAGCCGAATGCCTATATCTCCGTCGATTTCCTGGAAGGTATTAGTGAAGTCTATGAATTAGTAGATCCGCATTCACCGGTTCCGGAAGGGAATATCCCTATTTCATTTGGAAAGTTAGGAGAGGGAGAAAAAGCTCGCGAAATTCGCTATACTCGCTTTGAAAAAAAAGATATTAATCCATTGCAGTATGAACTCACCTTATTTATAGATTCTATTCTTAATGATACTCCACCGGCGGTCGATGGTCAACAGGGAGTACGTGCCTTGCGGGTAGCCAATGCCATTCTCCAAAACATCGCCGAGCATGCTCAGATTGTCGAAACACATTGGGGACTAAAGAGTGGATCTTAGACAATTCTTTTTTAAATCGCGCGGATGGACGCCGGTACCATTGGTACTTATTGTTCTGATTTTTGCGCGACCCACCGCTTCTTCTTTCAGGTGGGGAATTTTTCTGATGATTATCGGTGAACTGATACGATTCTGGGGAGTTCTTTACGCCGGAGGGGCTACGCGGACTCGCCGGGTCGGAGCGCCACAGTTAGTGACCAATGGGCCTTTCGCGTACGTGAGAAATCCTCTTTACATCGGCAACATGATGCTGTATACCGGCGCAGGTATTATTTCCAATTTCTGGTTACCGTGGTTACTATTTTTTATCTGGATATTTTTCGGAATTCAATATCATTTGATTGTAAAGTTAGAAGAAGAAAAATTGCAGGAACTTTTTGGCACTTCCTATCGGGATTATCAAAGAAAAGTACCGCGCTTTTTTCCTCGCCTGATACCAGCAAAATCGGAAGCCCCGGTTAAACCGGATTTCAAGGGTGCTTTAAGATCCGAAAAAAGTACGTTTATCAGCATTACCGTCATTATTCTGTTGATGCTCGGAAAAATGTGGCTGTGGACTACCTGATTGCTCGAATAAGTTCTGGCGTCACATTTTTAAATAAATTCACTTGTATAAATTCCTGATCAGTACCAATATATAAAATACATTTATGAAAACGGAAACGATCACATTTAAACCACGGATTACAAAAATGCACACCTCTCATCAGCGCAAAGACAAAATAAAGATTGAAAATCTCCACCACTATATTGTAGGGTATGATAAAAAGGTGCCTTTACTAAACGGACAGCTGAAACGGTATATTAATTTTGATAATGCGGCCAGTACTCCGGCTCTGAAACCAGTTTTGGAAAAAGTAAACAACGCATTGGAGTGGTACAGCAGTATTCACCGCGGCACAGGATTTAAGTCACAATTATGTTCGGAAATGTATGACCGTGGTCGAGAGATAGTGGCTGAATTCGTGGGAATCGATCCGGTGACTCATGCCATCATTTTCGGAAAAAATGCCACCGAAGCCATAAACAAATTAGCTTATCGTTATCCTTTTCAATCGGATCAGGTAGTTTTAGTGAGTAAAATGGAGCATCATTCTAATGATCTGCCCTGGCGGGCACATGCCCGCGTCATTCACATCGGAATCTTAGAAGATGGTCGATTGGATGAAGAGGATCTAATTCGTCTGCTGAAGAAATATTGGAAAAAAGTGGCGCTGGTAGCAGTTACTGGCGCTTCCAACGTGACGGGATGGGTAAATGATATTAATCGCCTGGCGGAAATCTGCCACGAGCATCAGACGCAAATTTTAGTTGATGCGGCTCAACTGGCGCCTCACCGGAAAATAGAAATGCGCCCGTCTCATGATCCCGGTCATATTGATTTCCTGGTATTTTCCGCTCATAAAATTTACGCTCCATTTGGCTCCGGGGTATTGATTGGAGACCGGGAATTTTTTATGCAGGGCAGCCCAGACTACGTGGGAGGAGGAACCATCAAGATTGTCGGATTAGAGTATGCTCACTGGGATGATCCCCCGGAAAAAGAAGAAGCCGGGACTCCCAATACTATCGGCGTCATCGCTCTGGCCACATCGTTACTGACTATTCAGGAAATTGGGATGGAACATATTGCTGATCACGAAAAAAAGTTAACAACCTATATGCTGGAAAAAATAAATAGCATTCCAGGCATTAAAATTTATGGTAGTTCCAATCCACAGGTTGTGGATAACCGATTAGGAGTAATTGCTTTTAATGTGCAGGACGTCCCCCATGCTTTAACGGCCGCTATTCTCAATTATGAAGGAGGAATCGGCGTTCGGAATGGTTGTTTTTGCGCCCATCCGTACCTGAAGTTATTGATGGGAATAGATGAAAAAGAATCTGAAAGATTAGAAAAACAAATTTTAGAAAATGACCGCTCTCAACTCCCCGGTGCCGTGCGAGCCAGTTTTGGAATGTACAACACTCCACATGAAATTGATCAGTTTATCCGTATCCTTCGAACTATAGCGACGGGTAAATATCAGGGAAAATATGTACTGGATAAGGTCAAAGGTGAGTATCATCCTCTGGGTTATAAACCTGATTTCGAAAAATATTTCTTCCTTTAATTTTTCACTGAATATTTGATGATGTCGAAATATATAGAGTGAAAAAGTCAATAGTTGATAATTCATCGTTACCTTTTAGCCTTTTCCAGATAATAAAAAAATACTTACAAAATAATTTCACCTGGCCCTCCTCCAGGTTATCCCACTTTTCCTGTAAAGAGGTCACCTGCCTGATTTGGTATTCGAACAAATGAAGAATAGTAATTGTCATCGAAATACCCTCAGTAATAACATGATTAAAAATTTTTTGAAATTCATAATCCCATCAACCGGGTTGAAATCTGGAGGTATTCCTTCCGAAGTGATAAACATAAAACATCACATAAACATTCAAGCTATTTTTTCTGAGCACTCATTCTGGCGAAGAACGAAATAATGTATTCGAATGTCGCAGGATTCATATGCCCGGACACCAGACGGCACAGGACAATCTGTAACTGATTCCCGCGCAGGTGATGGATCAATTACCTTCACTTCTGATCTGAACAATAAAAATAAGAGCATGTTTGCAGTTGCTTTTGTTTTAACTAAATTCTATCTGAAATTAGATGAAACCACCTTCTGGTCATAGATGCAGAATCGGAGAAGGTTTCAGTAAGGAGAAATTAGTGTATGCACACGAGCTTATTTCTGTCAATAGGCATCAGTATTGTTAGTGCCACCATTCTGGCATTTATCGCTAAACAGATCAAACAACCACTGATCATCGCCTATATTTTGGCCGGTGTTATTATTGGTCCGCAAATTGGTTTTGGTTGGATTCAGACCGAAGAGGAAATAGAATTAATTTCTGAGATAGGTTTGATTCTTCTGCTCTTTATCATCGGTCTGGAAATAGATCTAAAAAAACTGATTAAAGCGGGCAAGGCGGTGATTCTGACCGGTCTGTTGCAAGTGCCAATCAGTTTTGTATTAGCCTGGAATATTCTTCCTCTGATTGGTCTCAGACTGGAATCCCGCTTAGAACTTATTTATCTATCCTTTGCTGTCAGCATCAGCTCCACGATGATTGTGGTTAAATTATTATATGATAAAAATGAATTAGATACTCTTCCGGGTCGAATTACGCTGGGCGTCCTGGTTTTTCAGGACATCTGGGCAATCATTTTCCTGGCTATTCAACCCAATCTGCTTGACCCCCATTTCTGGATTATACCTCTTTCGTTCAGTAAGGGTCTTGGATTAATTCTGTTTTGCTTGTTAATCAGCAAATATATCCTTCCGAAATTTTTTCATAGTGTAGCCAGGTTACCTGAATTGATGTTAGTTGGCTCCCTGGCCTGGTGTTTTCTGGCTTGCGGTCTGGCCGAGTATATAGGGCTCTCCAAAGAAATGGGGGCGCTTATTGCCGGCATCAGCATCTCCACTTTCCCCTATAACTTCGAAGTGATCGCCAAGGTGATTAACATCAGAGATTTCTTTATTACCCTGTTCTTTGTGGGACTGGGGATGAAGATTCCTTTCCCGACTATCGAGGTTTGGGTGTTATCCTTCGGTGTATCATTAATTTTAATTCTCATCCGACTCTTTTCGGTATTTCCAATTTTATTTCTACAAAAATTGGGTAATCGGGTGAGCTTGATTCCAACCATCAACCTTTCCCAGATTTCAGAATTTGCTCTGGTCATTGGAGCATTAGGAATTTCTTATGGCCATGTCAGCGAAAAACTGGTCTCAATGATTGTGTTTACGCTGGTCATCACCGCCACCTCGTCAACCTATATGATTCAGGGCAGTCATAGCATCTTTCTGACCATTAATCCCTGGTTGAAAAAATTGGGATTAAAAGAACCCTACGAAAAAGAGAGTGAAGCAGAATTTGAGAAGAAAACCATCCTGCTGCTGGGATTTTATAAAACCGCCAGCTCTTTTGTTTATGAAATTGAAAAGCGAAACAGTCCTTTGAAAGAAAAAATCAGAATAATTGATTTTAATCCTGATGTGTTGCGAAAGTTAAAAAAACAGGGATTTGATGCACACTACGGGGATATCGCTAACCTGGAAAATCTTCATCATCTGGGTATCAGTGAAGCGAAGGTCACTATTTCCACCATACCCGACTCAATTCTCAGGGGGACCACCAATTTGAACATTTTGAAATCGATAAAAAAGATAAATCCGCAGGCGAAAGTGTTTGTGACTTCGGAAGAGATCAAAACGGCTCGAGCTTTGTATGATGCCGGCGCCGATTACGTCATTATTCCCCGAATCTTGACCGCTCACCAGCTTGTCCCCCTGGTAGAACGGGCTGATGCCTGGTTAAAATTGGGGCGTGCAACTCCTACTTACTCCGATTTACAAAATCGGACAGAAATCTTAGGATAAAACCAGTCACAATAAAATTTCAATTTTTCATTCTGGTGAGAAGGTAAAAATACTCCACGTAATTCGCCTATTTTCTGGATCGTCTATTATAAATTATCGGCTGCCCACAATCCGCCTGTGTCTTCCAGCCAGTCTGCGATCTGGTTTACTGCTCGATCCACCTGGTTATCAGAAATATCGACCTCCAGGGTCATGAGCGGCGAGTTTTTGATTAACGCACGGTAAGTTTCTTGCTCAGCGATAAAGACACTCAGATCCTGATATTGCGCCGGATTTCCACTTACCTGCAGACGTTTGTGCAGAGCTGAGGTAAATGAATCGGCGGACCGCGTAACAAAAATCAATCGAAAATCCAGTTTTTTCAAACGTTCTTCCAACCAGTTAAAGTCAATGATTCTTCCATATACTTGTTGCTGATATAATTTGGTTGAGATATGGAAGCGATCTATGATCCATGAATAGTAAGGTAGCAACTCAAACAGATGCATCCAGGTGCGATAGGTTTCCATGGCGCGTTCTTCTTCCTGGGGCTGAAAATTAATCAGGCCTCTCCCCCAGGGAAAATTGGTGAAGGCGCACCACTCGGCCGAGATAATGGGTGAATGATAGCGATATTTTCGGGGACCCACAATTCGAGGATGTTCATTCAGGGCAAAAGCGATCTCAGTTTTGAAAGTTAAGCGGGTGCCTTCTAAAATTATTTTTGGACATAGTTTTTTTCCCACCGTTGCTCCTTTGCAAAATTTATTCTTAAATTGATGCAGGCTAATATAGCTAATCAAAAGAATTTTTATGTATAAAAAAATTTGATCGATTCCGGAAGGAGGAAGAGATGAATGTCTGTATCGCCGAGCAAGAGATTTGCGAAGGAAAAATTCTCCGGTTAATACAGGGAGATATTACCGACGAGCCGGTTGATGCCATTGTGAATGCAGCCAATTCATATTTGCAGCATGGTGGAGGAGTGGCGGGAGCCATTGTGAGAAAAGGCGGCGCAATCATTCAGGAGGAAAGCGATCGTATTGGCTTCGTTCCGGTCGGCACAGCGGTGATGACCGGTGCTGGTCGCCTCCCTGCCCGCTTCGTGATACATGCGGTGGGTCCTCGCTGGGGTGAAGGAAATGAAGATACAAA
Source organism: uncultured Caldithrix sp. (assembly GCA_964394475.1). Classification (GTDB taxonomy): domain Bacteria; phylum Calditrichota; class Calditrichia; order RBG-13-44-9; family RBG-13-44-9; genus RQOF01. The sequence goes on from CAYMXZ010000161.1 coordinate 6,161, forward strand.
ATTACAAAATGCTATAGAAAGCAGTCTCAAATTAGCCGAGAAGCATCAGTTAAAATCCATCTCTTTCCCGGCAATAAGTTCCGGAATTTTTGGTTTTCCAAAAGATCGCTGTGCCATGATTATTCTTTCGGCCATCCGTGCCTATGTAAAAAAGCATCGCCAGGGATCACTCTGTGAGATTCGGGTTTGTCTATTCGACGAACCGACGTTGCAGGCGTTTAAGGAAAAATTTCAAAATAGCCGGAAATAGTGGATCAGATATAAGACCAAAATATTCAATAAAATAAAAGCGAACACTGCCAGCAATCCGATGAAAACCCATTTCAGCCACTTGCGTTTGGGGCGGAAAACGGGGGGACTTTCAGCAAATTGTGGCGGAAATTTTTCTCCCAGTTGTGGTTTTTCATGGCTTTCCACAGAATTCATCATTTTCTGTAAAGACTCGTCGCTGGCCTGATTCACTACCTGGTAATCAATTTTTTTCAAACCATTGATATACGCATATAGCAAGGCATTCGAAGCGATCACATTGATGGTGCGGGGGATCCCCCGGGTGAGGTGATAAATACGCTGAATGGCATCGGCTTTAAACAGATCAGTCTGAGTAAGTCCGGCCTTAGATAAGCGATACAGGATGTAATTCACAGTTTCTGAATAACTGAAGGGTTTTAAGTGATAGTGCAATTGGATCCTCTGATGAAGAGGCAGAAATTGCGGGAGCTTAATTTTTTCCATCAGTTCGGGTGAGCCTACTAAAAAAACCTGTAAAAGTTGCTGGGTCGTGGTGGCAATTTTAGTGAATAACAACACATCATCCAGTTGGTCGGCATCCAATTCATGGGCGTCATCAATGATGACTGAAAAATTCTGCTGATAAAATGTTTTTTTGAGAAGGAACTCAAACAGAATATTCAGAATATCCGCCTTTGATAATTGACTGAAATCCAATTCAATGCCAAATTCACGGCACACATTTTGAATCAATTTCGAACCGACAATTCGGGGACTCACAATGAGAGCCACATGCTGATGCGGTTTCAGATTTGTCATAAAGGCCTGAATAATACTGCTTTTTCCCGATCCAATCTCGCCGGTGAGAATAACCAAACCTTTCCGCATCTCCATGGCAAATTGCAGACGGGCCAATGCCTCTTTATGTCCTTCTGATAAATAAAAAAATCGAGGATCAGGCGCTAAATTAAAAGGTTCTTCTTTCAAGCCAAAATATTCAATATACATGATCTTCACAATTTTTTAGCATTTTCCCCCATCCAACTCCTCAGAAACAACCAATCGACAGAATAATCTCAAAAGATGAACGGCCGTTCCATAAAGAATTATTTCTCCTCAGAGAGGTATTCTGGCACGTCAAATATAAAACAAGAGATCATCAATTCCTGAAATAAATATAATAAACCTCCCCCAAAAACATAGGGGAAAAAACGCATTCTCAATTGAGTGATAGAGGGGAGACTAAAAGGAAAATATTCGTTATGAATGATTTTCATCATTTCATCCCTGAACTTTTTTCCGCCTGAAGTTTTTTGCTGTTATACAGCAATTTTTAAATTTTCAAGCGGGCAAACTCCCAATAAAATGTCTTTATACTGACCTTCTGTTTCCAGCAAATTAAGATAAATCGAATAATTTTTTTAAAATTGACATGAATCACACAATAAAAACAGATAAACTTAATGGATATTTGAATTTTACGATCAAAGCAAAGAAGAGGGTGAACTGTTACTTTCCGTTTGATTTAGAGAGCACCGTTTAATAAATTCAGTAGCCAATTTGCCCCCGTAGCTCAGTGGATAGAGCAGTGGCCTCCGGAGCCATGTGCGCAGGTTCGATT
>CAYMXZ010000162.1:0-8008 GCA_964394475.1 uncultured Caldithrix sp.
CCGAGGCTCATCTGGCAGCAGTCTATAATCGGGAAAATTTTAATATTATCGATCATTATACCTATGCTTTCTGTAGTGATGGTGATCTAATGGAAGGTGCTTCGCATGAAGCCGCTTCACTGGCCGGACATTTTGGATTGGGTAAACTGATCTGGATCTATGATGATAATCATATTACCATCGAGGGGAAAACTGATATCACATACTCTGATGATGTGATGAAGCGATTTGAAGCATATCACTGGCATGTTCAGAATATCGGTGATGCGGCGAATGATCTGGAAGCCATTACTCGTGCTCTGGAAAATGCTCGTCGAGAAAAAGAGCGTCCTTCGTTGATTATTGTACGCTCTCATATCGGATACGGATCGCCGAATATGCAGGATACGCCGGAGGTTCATGGTGCTCCGTTAGGTGAAGAAGAGATCAAATTGACCAAACGTTTTTATGGCTGGCCGGAAGAGGAAAAATTTTTAGTGCCGGAAGCCGTTCTGGTGCATATGAAAGAAGCAGCCGATGTCGGTGCCAGACTGGAACAGGAATGGCAGGAAACCTATTCCGCTTATAAAAAAGCTTATCCCGATTTGGCGAAGCAACTTGAAGCGGCACTGCAAAATAATTTACGGCGGGGTTGGGATAAGGTTCTTCCAACCTTTAAAGCGGACAGTCCGGCCATTGCCACTCGTTCCGCTTCAGCGAAAATCATCAACAGTATGGCGCCCAAGATTCCCTGGCTAATAGGAGGCAGCGGAGATCTGGCTCCCTCTACCCGCACTTTCATCGAAAGCTCAGGTTATTTTTTAAAAGGTCAGTATCAGCATCGCAATATTGCCTATGGTATTCGCGAGCATGCCATGTGCGCTATCGCTTCCGGAATGGCTCTGCATGGAGGAATTCGTCCATTTGTTTCTACCTTTTTTGTGTTTACTGATTATGCGCGACCGGCCATTCGTCTGGCGGCTTTGATGGAACTGCCCGTTATTTATGTCATGACTCATGATTCAATCGGGTTGGGAGAGGATGGACCTACTCACCAGCCCATCGAACATCTTGCTTCTTTGCGGGCGATGCCACATCTGTGTCTTATTCGTCCAGCGGATGCCAATGAGACGGCTCAAGCCTGGCGGGTGGCCATCGAAAGAAAACAGGGACCTATCGTACTGGTGCTTTCCCGACAGAATTTGCCGATTTTGGATCAGGAGAGATCAGGAAAAGCCGGAGGTCTGGCCAGAGGGGCTTATATTTTATCGAAAGAGAAAGCCAGACTGCCACAGGTCATTTTAATTGCCAGTGGTTCAGAAGTGCATCTCATCCTAGAAGCTCAGCAAAAACTATGGCAGGAGAATATCGATGCCCGGGTGGTGAGTATGCCCAGCTGGGAACTCTTTCGCGAACAATCTGCAGCCTATCGCAATAAAATCCTGCCGCGACGGGTGAAGGCACGACTGGCGGTGGAAGCTGGCTCACCCATGGGTTGGCAGGAATGGGTAGGTCCGCGCGGCGCGGTTTTGGGAATAGAAAAATTCGGTGCCAGTGCCCCTTATAAAGAACTGTATAAACAATATGGTTTAACAACAGATCATATTGTGGAAAAAGTCAAAAGCATGCTATGAAATTTGGCAAACCAATGTGATGATTTTTTAGGAGACAGGTTATGAACCCATTATTGAAGCTTTTAGATTTCGGACAGAGTTATTGGATCGATAATTTGTCACGCAAAATGATTGTATCTGGTGAGTTGAAAAGGAGAATTGATCAGGAAGGATTGCGGGGAATGACCTCCAATCCCTCCATATTTAATAAAGCAATTTCCAGGAGCAATGATTATGATGATCACATCCGGCAACTGCTCCAGCGAGGATATGATACCATTAAGATTTTTGAAGAACTGGCGGTGAAAGATGTGCAGGATGCCTGCGATCTATTCCGACCGATCTATGAAGAGTCGCAGGGAGTCGACGGTTATGTTAGCCTGGAAGTCTCTCCTTATCTGGCGCGGCACACTCAGGGCACCATTGAAGAAGCGCGACGATTATTTAAAACGGTAAATCGTCCCAATTGCTTCATCAAAATTCCGGGAACCGTAGAAGGCTTGCCAGCCATTGAACAGATGCTCTATGAAGGAGTGAATATTAACGTTACCCTGTTGTTTTCTGTAGAGCGATATGAAGCTGTCGCGAAAACCTATATCAAAGCTCTGGAACGGCGTTTGGCGGAAGGAAAAGATCTGGCACCCGTGGCTTCTGTTGCCAGTTTTTTTGTCAGTCGCATGGATGTGCTGGTTGATCAATTGCTCAGTCATCGATTACTGCCGGGAGATCCGAAAAATAATTCCTCGCTTCCTGAACAATTAATGGGGAAGATTGCGGTTGCCAATGCGAAAATGGCCTATCAGAGTTTTAAAAAGATATTTCATACACCGCGGTGGAAAAAATTACAAAAAAAAGGTGCTCGGGTGCAGCGACCATTATGGGCCAGCACCAGCACCAAAACTCCGGGATACAGCGATGTGATGTATGTGGAACCATTGATCGGGGAGAATACAGTGAATACCATGCCAGAGGAAACCATTAGCGCTTTTGCCGATCATGGAAAACTGCAGTCTCAGGCAGTGGAGAAAAATATGGCTGACGCTCGACATGCTCTTCGTTCGCTCAAAAAAGTCGGAATTCCGCTGGAGTATGTGACCTGGCAGCTGGAGAATGAAGGGATCCAGAAATTCATCGAACCCTTTAATGAATTGATGAAGAGTATCGATGCCAAAAAACAGGAACTTATAGCGACGAAGTAACTCATCTATCCATTCAATGATTTTACCTGTGAAACAAGAAATATCGTGATGAAAGAATCTTTCCTTATTGGTCTTTTAGCTATCATCCTTTTCGGAACTCTGGCCCAATGGATTTCCTGGCGGCTAAAACTACCCTCTATTCTCCTGCTATTAATTTTTGGATTCATTGCCGGTCCAGTTTTGAAATTGGTAAATCCAGATTTCCTTTTCGGTCAACTTTTATTTCCTCTGATTTCATTTTCAGTGGCGGTGATTTTATTTGAAGGTGGACTGAGTTTAAGAATATCAGAATTGCGCCAGGTCGGTCACCTCGTGCGCAACCTCATTACTATTGGGGTGCTGGTTACCTGGATTTTAGCCACTTTCGCTTCGTCTATCATTCTCAGGCTTGAGCTGCCGTTAGCCTTACTATTCGGTGCTATTCTCACCGTCACCGGACCAACAGTGATTATTCCTTTACTGCGCGAAGTGAGGCCAACCGGACAGCTGAATTCCATCCTCAAATGGGAAGGGATTATGAACGATCCGATCGGGGCAGTGCTGGCAGTCCTGATTTTTGAAAGTATCTTAGCCGGTGGATTTGCGGAAGTCACTACAGTAATGATCGGTGGATTATTGAAAACGGTGATATTGGGAAGTCTGTTGGGAATTTTGGGTGCTTATTTATTAGTGTGGCTCCTGCGATCTCGATTACTGCCCGATTATCTGGTTAATCCGTCTTCTTTAATGATGGTTTTCTTTGTATTTACTGTTTCTAATCTAACCCAGGCGGAAAGTGGATTATTGGCGGTGACCATAATGGGAATTGCCCTGGCCAATCAGAAAAAAGTATCGCTGCAGCGAATCGTAGAATTTAAAGAAACTTTAAGAGTATTGTTGATCTCGGTATTATTTATCATCCTGGCTGCTCGCTTAAAATTCACCGATCTTCAATGGCTGGGCACTAACAGTTTTATTTTCCTTTTCGTGTTAATTTTTTTGGTGCGACCAGCGGCGGTCTGGATTTCTACTTCTCGATCGGCTATTTCCTGGAAAGAACGGTTATTTTTATCCTGGATGGCTCCCCGTGGTGTGGTTGCTGCGGCTGTTACCTCACTTTTTGCTCTGGAATTATCCGATATAGGAATTGCCCGGGCTGATCAACTGGTTCCATTGATTTTTTTAGTAATTATTGGTACCATAAGCATCTATGGCCTTACAGCAGCGCCATTTGCGAAATGGTTGGGTATTGCCAATGTCAACCCGCAGGGTTGTCTCATCATCGGTGCTCACACCTTTGGTCGGTCCATCGCTAAAGTGCTGAAACAGCAAGGTTATGCGGTTATTCTGGTAGATACAAATTACAACAACTTAATGATTGCTCGCATGGAAGGATTAACCACTCATTACGGCAGTGTGTTATCTGAAACTATCCTGGAGAATCTTGATTTAAACGGCATTGGTCGGTTGTTAGCAATAACCGCTAATAACGAGGTAAATTCCCTGGCTACTTTATATTTTTCTAAAGTATTTGGCAGCAATGAAGTCTATCAATTGGCAATTACCGAAGATAAACAAAAGAGCGCGCAAACCGTGACCAAAGAATTAAGAGGGCAGTTTTTATTTTCGCCGACCTTTACGTCGGATTATATGCTACAGCATCTGAGTACCGAACCGGTGATCAAGACCACTTCATTCACCAAAGAATTCAGTTATGAACAGTTTGTTAATCAATTTGGCAAAGATCATTTTATCCCGCTGTTTCTAATTGGGAGCAATAAAAATTTAATTATCTTTACTGAAAGAGATCAACCTCTTCCAAAGCCGGGGGATATTCTCATCTATCTGGTAACAAAATTTGACATCAATAGTGCTTGGTATAAATCGGAGTTTAAGAAGGTCGATAATGAGCCCACAAGTTAAAATAAATGAAACCAAAACCGATAGACCCCCCAGCTGCCTGCTGGTTATTTTTGGGGCTTCGGGGGATCTTACTAAAAGGAAATTAATTCCAGCCCTGTACGATGTGTATCGACGGAAACTTTTACCTCGGAATTTTGCGGTGCTGGGAGTGAGCCGCACCAATTACTCTGATCAGACTTTCCGCGCGCAAATGGAAAAAGACCTGAAACGATTTGCCAGGAATGCCTTAATTGATCGCAAGACCTTAGCTCAGTTTCTGAAGCGAATATATTATCAAAGTATCGATACCAAGGATTCATCGCAGTATGAGCAATTGAAATTGCGTCTTCACCAAATAGACAAGGAGCGAAAAATTCATGGAAATTATATTTTTTATTTAGCCACGCCGCCCAGCATGTATGAAGTAATTACTGCCAGTTTAGCTGCACAGGGCTTGCATAAGCAGAGTAAAAATATTGGCTGGAAGCGAATCATTGTGGAAAAACCATTTGGATATGATCTGGAATCGGCTGTTCAGTTAAATAAAAAATTGCAGAGATTTTTTAAAGAAGAACAGATTTACCGGATCGACCATTATCTGGGTAAAGAGACCGTGCAAAACACCCTGGCTTTTCGATTCGCCAATGGGATTTTTGAGCCGCTCTGGAATCGAAATTATATTCAGCATGTGGAAGTGACTGCCGTGGAAGAAATCGGAGTGGAAAATCGAGGTGGGTATTACGATCAATCCGGAGCATTGCGAGATATGGTACAAAATCATCTACTGCAAATTGTTGGTCTTATTGCCATGGAATCGCCGCCGCTGTATGATGCGGAAAGTGTCCGCAATGAAACGATAAAAGTATTTGAATCATTACGACCCATTAAACCTGAGCAGGTTCCTCAGCAGGTTGTCCGCGGTCAGTATGTGGCTTCTACCATCAAAGGTAAACCTGTTCCCGGTTATCGGGAAGAAGCAAATGTGGCGGCTGATTCCCGCACGGAAACCTTTGTGGCCATGAAGTTTTTTATTGATAATTGGCGCTGGGGAGGAGTGCCATTTTTCATCCGTACCGGCAAACGAATGCCCACCCGAGTTACTGAAATTGTCATTCATTTCAAAAAAACGCCCCATCAAATTTTCCGCAGTCAGTATACCAGCTACTCGGCCGAAAATCAGTTGATTATCCGCATTCAACCTGACGAAGGCATTTTGTTAAAATTTGGGATGAAGAAACCTGGCACTGGTTTTGATATCCGTGAAGTGAACATGGATTTCCATTATTCAGATTTAGCCGATGTCTACCTGCCGGATGCCTATGAACGACTGCTATTGGATTGTATGCTGGGCGACGCCACTCTTTACGCCCGCTCCGATGCAGTAGAAGCCTGCTGGAAATTTGTCACTCCTATTCTGCGAGCCTGGAAGGAAAATCCGAATATTGTTCTATATGGCTATCCTGCTGGCACCTGGGGACCTCCCGAAGCCCGCCAGTTATTTGACGATCCTGAAAAGGATTGGCGATACCCATGCAGAAATCTCGCCCATGATGGAGAGTATTGTGAATTATAAAGGTGCTCACGGAATGAAACGCTGTCTAATGGCATTGACGAATTGCCCTGGATAATTTTTGTGGTTCGTTAACATGGTCGAATGATAATCATCGAACGTCACCGATGTTCAAAAAATTGAAGAAATCATCCATAAAAATGCCCAATCGAAATCCAATGAACCGCGAAAATCCGGAATGTCGTAGACGTTCGATAATTAAATTCACCCCAATCATCACGTGATCCTCGCCGAAGATCAAAAACTTCTTGAAGCAAGCACAGGAAAAATCATGATTTCCAAACCGGCCATCATCATATTACATTTGTTCCAGAAATTTCTTTAATGGTAAATTGGTATGGTGCCCAATCTTAAAATTTTTCCTACTGCTTTGGAACTGGTACAGCAGGTGGCTGCTGATTTTTTATCTGAATTACACCATAAATTTACTGAAAAAAAGATGATGACGGTGGCCGTATCCGGCGGCAATACCCCGGCGATTTTATTTGCGGAACTGGCAAAATATTCTCAGCGCCCGGACTGGCACGGGATTAAAATATTCTGGAGTTATGAACGAATGGTGCCAGCAGATCATCCACAAAGCAATTACAAATTGGCCAAAATTTTCCTGCTGGATCAGGTTGCCATTCCTGAATCGCAGATTTTTCGGGTTCCCACCGAACTACCTTTACCGGAGGCGGCAGAACACTATGAAAATTTGATCAGACAGGAAGTCCCGTCTGGTGAAGATGGGTTTCCGCAATTTGATTGGATATTCCTGGGTTTAGGAGAGGATGGTCACACCGCCTCGCTTTTTCCAGGTGCAAATACCTTGCAGATAAAAGATAGAATCTGTGCCGTTGCCGTCCATCCTGAAAGTGGCCAACCCCGGGTTACCTTCACGTTACCGCTGATCAATCATGCCCGAAAAATTGCTTTCCTGGTCATTGGTCGATCAAAAAGTAAAGTAGTAGCTGACATTCTGCTGGAAACACCACTAGCCCTAAAATATCCAGCGGCGATGGTAAAGCCCTTGCAAGGCGAACTGGTGTGGTACCTGGATCAAACAGCCGCCTCAAATCTCACCTCACATAATTCTTAATGAGCGTGGAGTATTTCTGACCTTTTAAAACCGGAAGATCAGCGAAAAGAAATGTAATGGGTCATTAGCGACCTGGTCAGTCGTCAACGCATAATCCAGGATAAATCCCATGGAGCCTACTTTTAGAACGACTCCTGCGCCGGCGGTAGCTCTGTCGTGATTTAATCCTGCTCGCAATGCCAGCATGCGGATCCAGTATTCAGCACCGGCATGGAATCGTACATCCTGTCCCTGTTTCTTCTCCAGATCCATCGTCAATTTGAAAGGAAACGGTTTGATATGAACAGCGCTGCCCAGCCTGAAAGTAGTTGGAACATTGTCCTCGTGTTTGCTTTCGGTATTCCATTTAAGTTTTGCACCCAGATTTTGCACTGTAGCTCCAATGCCAATCCGCTCTACTAATCCGGTGAGATGAAAATAGGAAAGGGCTCCAAAATCAATTCCATATCCTACCGCACGATAGGTATGTAAAGAGTGATAAAAATATTTAGTTGTTATTCCAATATTCAATTTAAAAATCGGTTGAGAAATTACATTATAACCGGATCCCACCATAAAAAGATTTTCTGAGTCGTCGAATTTCCCCAGGAGTTCCCCTTCAGAACTTCGTTCCTGAATATCATTTACTCCGAACCGCATCCAGCCGGCGCTCAGAGAAAAAGAAGAGATTGGATAAGTAAATTCG
>CAYMXZ010000163.1:0-7935 GCA_964394475.1 uncultured Caldithrix sp.
ATATAGACCGAAATATTGTCCATGAATTACACAAATGAACACCAATGAAGATTTGTTTATATTTCAGGAAAAAAAAATTGTAAACCAGATACCGGATAAGATTGAAAAAATACAGGGAGTTTAATTTTTTGTTTTTATAACGGTATTCTCTTTGAGAAATTCAAGCATATCGAAATTTAGTTTTTTGACTTTTCTTTTAAAGAAAAACACTATCAGGGGGAAATCATGTTAATTATTTTTAGTTTTGATTAAAATTTTATGATTATTTATCTTCTCAGCAAAAATTGGAGAAATAGATTAAGAAAAATTCTTGAACATTGGCAAGAATTATATGTTTTGCAGTATAACAATTTCAATCTTAATTTCAATTCATGAAACCATTTATCTGGAATGCTCAATTTCTGAAGGCCCGGCATTTAATTTTCATTTTTTTAATATTAGCCGTTCTGATGGTGAGCTCCGCCCTGATCGAACTGAAGCAGAGTAAGAAAGAGCTGTTGGATTTAATGACCGAACAGGCTCACACATTACTGGAAAGTGTGATTACCAGCTCCCGGAATACCTTAATGACTAATTGGATGATGGAAGATCTCATTGATGAGCGATTGTTAAATAATGCCAGTATTATTCGCAATTGGTATGAACAAGGTCAGATTAATCAGTCCTTGCTTTCCACCCTGACCGAGCAAAATAATTTATATCGAATTAACATTTTTTCCGCTGATGGCCGAAAGGTTTACAGCAGTCACCCCCGGGTACATGAGATCGAAACCACTGATGCTGAAGATATTCTACAGCCTATTTTTAAGGGGGAAGTGGATACTCTCTTTATTGGGTTACGAGAAGCTCGCTATCAACCGGGCTATCGCCTGGCGGTCGCTCTGGCTGCCCGGGATCGCAGTGCGATCGTGGTCAATATGGATGCCGCACAATTGTTGGAATTCCGTAAAAAAATTGGCTTTGGTAGTCTGTTGCGCAATCTCTCAGAAAATCCAGGCATTCTCTATGTGGCCCTGCAAGATACCAGTGGAATTTTGGCGGCTTCTGGCAATGTGGAAGAATTAGAACGAATTCAGGGTTCGGATTTTCTTTCCGCCTCTTTATATGATTCTTTATTCAGTGTGCGTACGATTGATTTCCAGAAACAACAGGTGTTTGAAGCGGTACATCCTTTTCATTTCGATGATGAAATCATCGGGTTATTTCGATTGGGAATTTCGCTTACACCATTACAGCTCATAAAAGATCGCATCCATCGCCGGATTTTTTTCATCAGTATGATCCTGCTGGCAATTGGTTTCATTCTGTTTACTTTGCTGATTATCAATCAAAACCTGGAAATCACTCGCCGACAGTATCAAGTGGTGGAAACCTATTCACGGAATATTATTCAAAATGTCAGTGATGCAATTATTGTGTATGATCAGGATTTCGTCATCAAAGTCTTTAACCGCTCAGCCGAAAATCTGCTTGGCTCAAGAGAATCAAGTGTGGTGGGAAAAAAATTAAACACGCTGTTTGACTTTCCGGAATGGAATAATCTGCTTCAAACCAAATTCTCTCTGCAAGAGGTGGCATTACCCATCCATGGAAGTCTAAAACAATTGCTGATATCAAAAACTAACTACCAGGATGAGCAAAACCGAGAAACAACTATTCTGGTGCTACGAGACCTCACTGAACAGAAAAGATTAGAGGACCAGATTCAGCGTCAGGAACGGTTGACTGCTCTGGGGCAATTGGCCTCAGAGGTGGCTCATGAAATTCGCAATCCCCTGAATGCGATTGGAACGGTAGTACAGCAGCTGGATCGAGATTTTCAACCGACCCATCAACAAGAGGAATATCATCAATTGGCACAACTGGTTTATCGGGAAGTAAAGCGCATTAATGCGACCATTGAGAACTTTCTGAAGTTTGCCCGACCCCAACCGCTAAAACCGGTTGAATTTGATTTAAATGAATTCATTCGTGAAATTGAAAGTCAATATCGTCCTGTTTTCAAAGAAAAGAATATTTTGTGTATTTTTGAGATGACGGATCAGATTCGAGTGAAATGGGATCGCGACAAGATGAAACAGGTCTTTCAGAATCTTATTCAGAATGCGGTTGAAGCCGTGAAATCGCCTGGTAAGATTCTATTAACCGTTAAAAAAGGAACAGGTGACTTCATAGAAATGACCGTAGAAGATAATGGTTTCGGAATTCCTGCTGACATTCAGCAGAAGATTTTTAATCTCTATTTTACCACGAAAGCCTCCGGCACCGGGATCGGTCTGAGCATTGTTCAGCAAATTATCGATCAACATCAGGGACTTATTTCCTTTGAGAGCCAGGCGGGGAAGGGAACCCGCTTCTTCCTGCACATCCCTCAACATATTAATGGATGATTATGGAAGGAGAAATTGAATTACAAAATACAAAATATAAAATACAAGATACAAGATACAAGATACAAGATATATGTATGAACTTACGACAAATATAAAATATTCAATGCTTTACTATGAAAACATCCTCTTTTACAATTTTAATTATTGATGATGAAGAAACCCAGCTGAGGTCTCTGCAAAGTTTTTTAGAACGACGGGGTTTTAAGGTGTTTACTGCTAATGATGGCGAACAGGGCTTTACACTGGCACAACAGCATACCATCGATCTGGTGCTCAGTGATTATCGCATGCCCGGATGGAATGGTCTGGTGGTTTTGCGAAAAATTAAGGAACTAAATCCGGAAATTGACGTGGTGGTCATAACCGCCTATGGAAGTGTGGAAGAAGCTGTAGAAATTATGAAAGCCGGTGCCTACGATTATTTGACCAAACCGATTGATCTGGATGATTTAGAGCATTTGATTAAACGGGTTCAGGAAAAACGGATACTCCAGAGTGAAAATCGGCAGTTAAAGGAGCAATTGCAGGAACGATTTAAATTCGAGGCTATCATTTCTCAAAGCGGGGAAATGGAACAGGTTTTAAATACCGCCGCCAGAGTAGCTGCCAGCAAGGCTTCGGTGCTGATCCGTGGAGAAAGCGGTACGGGCAAGGAGTTAATCGCACGAGCGATCCACTTTGCCAGTCCCCGTAAAAACCAGCCTTTCGTGGTTGTTAACGTAGCCGCCTTGCCGGAAAATCTTATCGAGAGTGAACTATTTGGCCATGAAAAAGGTGCTTTTACGGGGGCGACTCAGCAACGCATTGGTCGATTTGAACAGGCGGATGGGGGAACTATTTTTATCGATGAAGTAGGGGATATTCCCCTTCCAGTTCAGGTGAAGTTGTTACGGGCGGTGCAATTCGGAGAAATTGAGCGGGTGGGAGGCAATAAACCCATTCAGGTGGATGTGCGAATCATCGCCGCTACCCATCGCTCTCTGGAAGAGATGGTCAAAAATAAAACATTTCGGGAGGATTTTTATTATCGCTTAAATGTAGTTAGCATTCAGATTCCGCCATTGCGACAAAGAAAAAGTGATATACCTTTGTTGGTGGATCATTTCATTACTAAATACCGCCGGGAAAATCAAAAACCTGTTAAAGGAATTACCCGTGAGGCCCTGGATCAACTGATGAAATATGACTATCCCGGCAACGTACGAGAACTGGAAAATCTCATTGAACGAGCAGTAGTGCTGAGTCGCGATGAATATATTTCAGTAAACGATCTTCCTCTTCATACCCATCTTCGAACGGAACAAAAACTGCTGGATCCCCATCAACTGGAAGAAGGATATGAGAAGAAAATGCAGGCGTTTGAGCGAGAAATGATTACCACCGCTTTGCAGCAAAGTGGTGGTAATAAAAGCGCGGCCGCCCGTCTACTGGGAATTGGTGAACGTCATCTGCGATCTCGATTGGAAAAATTGGGGATGAAGTGATTGGCCGGATCTGGACTCACTCAGCGACATCGTTCTTGAATTCGACATATTGGAATTACGGTTCGACTGGATAGTCGAACCATTCTGAAATCACTCAAAACCTCTTTCTTTCTAAGTTATTGATTTACAGTTATTTATACAATCATTAAAAAGTTTGGCATTTGGTTTGTAATTATACAGGGCAGAACAATAACTTAACTAAACATAAGGAGAAGAAAAATGAAACGGATGTATGAGTGGTTCACAGTAGCACTGGTTGTTCTGGCCCTGCCCATGATTAATTTTGCTCAGGACACCACAAAAACTCAAACCAAAGAGCGGGTAAAATCCCAGAATGTCCGGCAGGAGAAAGTCCAGTTGCAGGATAAGAATCAAAACCAGGGTACTACCCAGAACCAGGAACGCAACAAAGTTATCCATGGTCCCAATTTTGTTGATAAGAATGGCGATGGAGTAAATGATAATGCGCCGGACCATGATAATGATGGAATACCAAACGGACAGGATCCTGACTATCAGGGAGCGAATAAGGGCAAAAGACAGCAAAGCTTCATTGATGAAGATGGAGATGGGGTAGCCGACAATGTCCGTGGTCAGGTAAAAGGAAAAGCCGGATCAAAAGCCAGTTACGGTCCAGGTGATGGCACGGGCAATAAGGGTGTTCGCCCGCAGGACGGCACTGGTTATGGCAGAGGCGCGCAGTCCGGTGATTGTGATGGCACCGGTCCTAAAGGAAAGACCAATCGTGCAGGAAAGCAATAATTCTCAATCCGAAATAACAGCGCTTCCCGCGTCGAGCAGGAAGCGCTGTATCTATTTTTCAGGGGATGAATATGAGCACCGGAATGATAAAAAAAATCGTATATAGTAGCCTTATACTTCTAATTTTCTTTTCGCCCCGAATTTCAATCGCACAATGGTTTTATTCTCTTTATCTGGAACAGGAATATAATACCAATCCATTTGGTTTACCGGTATCAGAAGATGAACAGATATCGAGAGTTTCGGTGGGATTACAGAGAGATTGGGAAAAAGTCAGTGCCCAGTATTTTGGCAGTTATCATGCCTATTTTCAAAATCCGACTCGCCGTTTTTACTGGCAGCAATTTTTTATCGGGGGTGGGGATACCACCAGCTGGAATCTTTTGGTAGAAAATCGTCTGAATCGCCCCGATTTTCAGGTATACGACTATCTCAGCCTGCGTGGAGGAATTAATCATAATCAATTCCTGCATAATATATTGTGGCGGATAAGCGGTGGATTAACCTATAATAATTTCCCGGAACTACCTGATATCAATAATTTGTCAGCTTCTCTCTACACGTCGGTCCAAAAATCTTTCAGGACTCGGACCAGCTTTATTGGCACGGTCGCTGTCAATTATAAATATTATCTTCAACAGGTTACGTTCGTCGATACTGCTTCAGTATTTCTCCTGTCAATAAAGCAATTCAACCAGGGTGGAGGCTCTGGTCCCGGAATGGGTGGTCCAGGAGGAGGAGATGGAGGCTACTATAATATATATGTATCTGACAACGAACAGCGTAGTTTAGGTCAATTGGTTCTTACCCTTCGACTGGCACAATCATTAGCTTCCTATACCGGACTGGCTGTTCAATATCAAACCCGTTTGAATTTCAGTCAATACGAGCGCAGCGCTACTGGTCTGATATATGGTTACAGCAGTGAATCACAAATTTTTGATGATCCGCTGGGTTATGAATCCCATCTTCTGGGCACGGAATTGACTCAATTGCTACCGCATCGAACCTCGATAAAAGCGGCAGCTTATTATCACCAAAAGCATTATGTCGCTCAGGGAGCTTTTATCGATGCCGTCAATTTCGATCAGTCGATACTGCGTGAGGATATCTATCGCACCGTCTGGACCACGTTAGAAAAAAGAGTTGCGCTGTGGAAGATGGATCTGGCGGTCCAGATCAATTATCAATGGGTTAATAATTCCTCCAATAGTTATTGGTACGATTATGTAAGCCAATTTGTATCGCTGACAGTACAGATAGATATGTAAATTAATTTTTTATTGGCAGTACAGCAGTAATTTTAAATAAATTGAAATCAATATGTGAGGCATAAAATGAAATTTTTATGGTTGATTTTTTTAATCTCCTTATTATGGTGGTCTTTCTCCATGGCACAGGAAACTGACACCACCAAAAAGCAGGCACAACAGCAGGAGCAAATGAAGAATTCTGATCAAAAAGAAACTCAGGAACAACAGCAGGCGGTAGCGGCTCAGCAGAAAAAGCAACAAGAAGAATTTATCGATGTGAATGGTAATGGAATTGATGATCGCGTGGAGCAGAAGGGAACCGGCAAACGGAAAGGACAACAACAAGCAAAAGATCGTTTTATTGATGTTGATGGAGATGGAATTTGTGATGGCAAAGAGTCGGCCATCGGGTTAAAAAATATATACCGAAAGCGACGTGGAAATCCTGGCAGTCGGTAGAAAAAGAGGTGCCAGTGTTTCAAACGGGATAAGGGTGGTTCAGGTCTTTTTTGCTTTTATCCTCCTGATTATCTTTAAAATAGTAATTATCAGATATTCAGAAATAGTTTTCGTCTTATATTGGTAGAAAGCAGATTAATTTTAAGGCAAGAATTTTTTTAGTCAGGCATTATATTTTCCCGATTTTTTATACTGCTTCCTCGTTTCTTCCGCTATACTTTTAAATCCTTTAGCACCATCAGCTAAGTAAATTTTTATGGAGTTGGAAAGTAAAGTTAATTACTGCTATATTTTCAAAAATAAGTCGAAAAATTATTTATTTTTATAAACATCAAGGAGAATTTTTATGACTTATCGCTTCGAAACTGAAGTCGTCCATGGCGTTCACCAATCGGATCCGCAGACCGGGGCTTTATCAATGCCCATTTATCAGACCTCAACTTTTATCTTCAAAGATTCAGAGCAGGGTGCTCGGCGATTTAAAGGGCAGGAAGCCGGCTACATTTATACTCGCTTAGGAAATCCCAATACTGATGCACTCGGCAAAAAAATTGCTGTACTGGAAGGATATGAAGCTGGTTTAACGACTGGCTCAGGGATGGCAGCAGTGGCCAACGTGATATTAGCCTCAGCCCAGGCTGGTGACCATATCATTGTTGATGATACGGTATATGGTGGTACGCATTACCTGCTGGAGGATGAAATTAGACGTATTGGAATCGATGTAAGTCGTGTGGATGCTTCCCGAGTGGAAACAGTCGCCCAGGCAATGAAAAAAAATACCACACTGGTCCTGATTGAAACGCCAGCGAATCCGACTCTTAAATTAATTGATATTGCCTCAGTCGTAGAAATTGCCCACCGGGGTAAAGCGCTGGTCTGTGTGGATAATACCTTTTTAACTCCATATTATCAGCGACCCATCGAATTTGGCGCCGATATTGTGCTCCATTCCGCTACCAAATTTATCGGTGGACATGGCGATGTGGTGGCGGGCGTCCTGGTTGGAAAAAAAGATTTTATTGCTAAAGCCTATAAAATTTCAACTCACTATGGATGGACAATGGCGCCCTTTAATGCCTGGTTGTTGCTAAGAGGACTGAAAACAATGGCTTTGCGGGTGGAAAAAAGTTCTCAGAATGCCTTTCAAATTGCTCAATGGTTGGAAAAACATCCGGCTGTGGAGCGGGTTTATTATCCTTTCTTACCGTCTCATCCCCAGTATGAACTGGCAAAAAGACAGCAAAAAGGCGGAGGGGCTGTCATCTCCTTCGAGTTAAAGGGAGGGTATCAGGCGGGTAAAAAATTGATGGATAGTGTAAAACTGTGTACGCTGGCAGTGAGTCTGGGTGATTGTGATACATTGATTCAGCATCCGGCTTCGATGACCCATGCCGGAATGAGCGAGGAAGCCATGCGGGAAGCCTATATCACTCCTGGACTTGTTCGGTTAGCCGTAGGCGTGGAACATGTGCAGGATTTGATAGAAGACCTCCAACAAGCCCTTCATAAAATATAATTAATAGTTTATAATTTATATTTTATAGGTTAAAAAGCTGCTTGTCTTCCTCTCAAAGCATAGAA
>CAYMXZ010000164.1:0-7870 GCA_964394475.1 uncultured Caldithrix sp.
TTGCAATGCATTCAAAAAGAATTTATCAAAAATATTTACTTCACCAACAGCATTTTCTTGGTCTGCTGGAAGTTAGCGCTTTTCAGCTGATAATAATAAATACCTGCCGGTAGTTCATTTCCCGAATCATCCCGGGCATCCCAGGTTACCTGGTGAATACCGGCGGGACGGGATTCATTTAGCAGGGTGCGAACCTTCTGGCCAAGCAGGTTAAACACTTCCAGCTGGACGAATTCGCTGACGGGCAATTCGAAAGCAATCTCGGTAGAGGGATTAAAGGGGTTAGGATAGTTCTGATGTAATTGAAAAGAATGGCTGAGATTTTTATTTTCGGTAATAGTCGTAGTCGCGTCAGTAACCAGGATATCATCCACATATAAATTGGTGGTTGAATAACCGACAAAGCTGAGCTGGAAAGCGTAAATTCCGATGAAACCCTGGGTAAAGGCCGGAGTAGTTGTGTTATCGCTATAGGGACAGCCGGGAAGTTCCTGACCGTCATAATAAAACCAGAATTGATTGGCGATAGCTCTTACGGCCAGTTTGTGCCATCCGCTGTCAGAGGGAACACCACCGGGGATCTCAGCAGCTGACCAATCTTTGATGGCAGTTGGTGTACCCGCCTCTCGTTTTCGAAAGCGAATGCGTGGCGTACTGGAGCGAAAATTGGTCACCAACTGGTAAGCCGAGGTGAGTCCGGATGAGTCCACCCGAAACTCAATTCCAAAGTATTCAGCGCCCATGAAAATGCTTCCACTGGGAATAAACAAATTGGCTTCCATGTAAAAATCTGACAATGTCCCATCACTGGAGTAGCTTTCGGCAACCCCACCAGAATCAGGCCGATCGGTGGATAACCTTCCTACCCAGCCGTCACCACTGGGATTCCCCGGGTAGGCGAATGGCTCAACAACGTTACCTATTCCATTTAATAAAAAACCCGGATACCAGGTATTCTGCAGTGCACCATTGGCAAATGTTTCACTGAACAGGATCTGCTGGGCCATGACCAAAACAGGCAGAAGAAGCACACACACAAAAATTTTATAGAACATTTCTAACCTCCAATTTTATTCTCATCAAATATAGGTTGTGAAAAACCAGAGCGCAAATTTAAATTCACCAACCGAAAATCTCACTGTCATTCAGCATATGTTCTTTATTTTATGGAAATTGTGAAAAAGGCGAATTCCGGGTAGGGTACTTCAATCCATGAGGATTGAATTCATCTGATAAAAGTATTGTGAAGTAGTAAGGTAGAAAATATAACGGATATGGTCATTGAATGATGTGATTATGAAGCTGGAGAGAAAAATAAATGTGAACGACTTTTGTTCTGCCTTGATTTTTATGATTTTAGATTGTATAATAGATCAATTTTTTTGATCTATCTCAAAGGATTTTTCATGGGATTTTACCTGAAAGATGAAATAGAAATCCATCCCACGGCCTACGTTGCCCCATCAGCCCGGATTTATGGAAAGGTTAAAATTGGTGCCTATTCCAGTATCTGGGATGGGGTGGTCATTCGTGGAGATATGGCGGAGATTGAAATTGGCCAGAGCACCAGCATCCAGGAAAATGCGGTGATCCATGTGGATACGGATACTCCCACCAAAATTGGAAATTATGTGACGGTAGGGCATGGTGCCATCGTCCATGGAGCAACGGTGGGGGATAACTGTATTATTGCCATTGGTTCGGTGTTATTGAATAAAGTAGTTATAGGGGAGAATTCAATTGTCGGAGCCGGAGCAGTGGTTCTGGAACGAAATGTCATTCCACCGGGATCAGTGGTGTTTGGAATGCCCGGGAAAGTAGCAAAGAATGTCACCGAAGAAACCATAAAAGACATCCGCAAGAATGCGGAAATTTATGTAGAGCTGGGGAAGGCATATCGCAAACGATTACAGGGTAAATAAAGCGCCGTATGCTAAAAGAAAAATCTTCTTCCCTGAATATTTTGCTGGATAATATTGAAGGTACTAATCTTCTGCTGGAATACTATGCGGATTTCAGCAAGCGCATTTTTAATGCACCCGATTTTACTTCGATCATCCTTCTCCTACATCAGGAACTTCAACGGGTATATGTCAAGCAGCAGATAGAGTATATTCTTTGGCAGAATAATCAGAAATTGCTTAGATTTACCTATAATATTCAGGAAGCAAAAGTAAATCCTCCGGAGGAGATTGAAAACACCAATACCATTTACCACTATGCACTGGAGCATCAGCAGATTATACTAACCAACGACTATAAATATTTCTGTAAAACACTGGGAGTGGATCGTAACGTCGTCAAAGCTAACTGCTGGCTGGGGATTCCGATGAAGGTGCGAGGAAAAACTTTAGGTATGCTGGTGGTATGGACTGAAGAACCTGATCGTTATTTTCGTTTGCAGGATAAATTATTTTTATCCATTATTACCCAGATCACTGCTTTTGCACTGGAGAATGTATATTTATATGATTATATCACTGAAAAAGAAAACGCACTTCAATCAGCCAGTCCAATCATTTCTGGTTCTCTGCTGCCTGACGCCAATGAAGATATGGTGAATTATCTGCTTCGCTCCATTGTGCAGTTTCCTGATGTCATTTATGGCAGTGTATTTCTGCGCAGTCAAAGTCATGAAAAATGGCGCATGATGGCTGAACAGTCAAAAATGGATAAATTATTTGATCCAGGGCCTGATGTTTTAAAAACGCTGATCTATATTCCGGAAAAAATCTTTTCAGAAAAGACATTTCAATTTTATACTCAAACCGATACCGCCAATGTATTCCAATCGACACTCTTTGAGGTGGTGAAAAGTTATCGCGCCAGTGCGGTGTTGGTGATTCCACACTCTATCGGCAAACATTATTATGGGGTATTGGTGTTATTATTTGGGAGTCGGCAGGAATCTTTATCGGAAAATGAATTAGCGTCCTTGCGTGTGAATTCTACTTTGTTATTTGAATTAGTAGAAAAGCGAATTTTACTGGAGTATAAAAAAAGTTACGAATCTTATATTCAGCATCTGGAAAAAATGAAGATGGTAGGGGAATTAGCCAGCGGTTCAGCCCATCATCTGAATAATATTCTCAGCGTGATTACCGGTCGGGCACAAATTCTGGAAAAAAAGATTGGTGATTCTCCCTGGAAGAAAGATCTGCGGACGATTGCGCAAGCTGCTGAGGATGGCGCCCAGGCTGTGCGACGCTTGCAGAGCGTAAAATCCAGAACCTATCCGGTGCAAAAATTTGAACTATTGAATCTCAACGATCTGATCCTGGAAGTGATGGAAATTGTTCGCCCGCGCTTTGAACGCGAAGCCCAGTCGCGTGGAATTACCTATGACGTTAAATTAACCCTTGGTTCCACGGCTAATGTGAATGGCGATCCAGCTGCTTTACGAGAAGTTTTTTTGAATTTGACCAATAATGCCCTGGATGCCATGCCGGAAGGCGGAAAACTGCTGATCCAGACGACCACCGAAAAAGGGAAGGTATATGTATTTTGCAGTGATACCGGGGCGGGAATTACGGATGAATTGCGGGAAAAAATTTTTGAACCTTTCTTCTCAACGAAAGGCGATAAAGGTCATGGATTGGGGTTAAGCATAGCCGCTGAGATTATTCTCCAGCACCAGGGTAGAATTTATGTGGATTCAATTCCACAAAAGGGATCGATTTTTATGGTGGAACTGCCAGCGGCTACGGCAAAACCGAGACCGGGCTCACCTCGAATTACCCTGGATTCAACATTGAATTATCGCATTTTGCTGGTGGATGATGAAAAAACCGTGGGAGAAACTCTGGCCGAAATGTTGAAGGAAGAAGGGTGTGAGGTTCAATTGCAAATAAACCCGGCAGATGCGGTGCAGAAAGTTTTAGATTGGCCCTGCGATGTGGTTCTCACTGACCTGAGCATGCCCGGTATGAATGGATTGGAACTCGCGAAACAAATTAAGAAAATTAACCAGAATATTCCCGTCATCCTTATCACCGGTTGGGATCAGCAGCATAAGGACGTAGTAAAAACCAATGGGTTTATCGATGGATATATCGAGAAACCATTCAACATGAAACAGATTCGGGATGAAGTGAGACGGGTAATTGCCACTATCAGTCAAA
This sequence comes from uncultured Caldithrix sp., assembly GCA_964394475.1. Lineage (GTDB taxonomy): Bacteria > Calditrichota > Calditrichia > RBG-13-44-9 > RBG-13-44-9 > RQOF01. The sequence continues at coordinate 4,122 of CAYMXZ010000164.1, forward strand.
AAGTAAAAAAATCGCCCACCAAGAAATAGGTTAATGACGGTTTTTGCACCAAATAATTTATATTTTTTATTTTTTATTTTGTAATATTTTCACCTGCGAGCCCCGGTCACCGGGCTAAAGCCCGGTTTCTACTGATTTGTATTTTGTATTTTTTTTCTCCACACACTCAGACTGTCCGTCTCCTGATAAACCTCTGTGTGAAAAATTGACCTCGCATATAACCCAGAGGAAAAGAATCAATACCGTTATACCGGTATACCTATTTTATTTTGTATTTTTTATTTTGTAATATCTACACCTGCGATCTGTGCTCCGGTCACCGGTCTAAAGCCCGGTTTCTACTGATTTGTATTTTGTATTTTTTTTCTGCGTATTCAGCCTGTCCGTTTACTAATGAACCTCTCTGCAAAGAATTGATCTCACACAGAAACCCAGAGGAAAAGAATCAATACCGTTATACCGATATACCTATTTTATTTTGTATTTTGTATTTTTTATTTTGTAATATTTCCACCCGCGATTTTCGTTTACGAAAAATATTAAATAGCGGTGCTGATTTCCTGGTCTTTGTATTGCAATTGATATAACCGATAATACAATCCTCGCTGATGTAGCAATTCCTGATGATTTCCAATTTCTCTGATGCGTCCGTGATGCAGAACCACAATTTGATCCATGGACTGGATAGTGGAAAGGCGATGGGCGATGACGATCGTTGTGCGATTTTCCAGCACAATCTTCAATGCCTGTTGGATTAAATATTCGGATTCGCTGTCGATGTTGGATGTGGCTTCGTCCAGAATGAGAATGCTGGGATTGAACACAATTGCTCGGGCCAGTGCCAGCAGTTGCTTTTGACCTTGCGAGAGATTGCTGCCCCGCTCACGGATTTTCGCTTCATAATCTCCTGGCAATTTCTGGATAAAATGATGCGCATTCACCAGCTGTGCGGCTGCTTTTACGGCCTCCACAGAAATTTGCGGATTGAATAAGCGAATGTTTTCCAGAACCGTTCCAGAAAATAGAAAAACATCCTGGGGGACAACCGCCATATGCTGGCGAAGATTGTTTAGATCCCATTGTCGTATATCGATGCCGTCAATCAGAATTTCTCCCTGCTGGATATCATAAAATCTTCCCAATAAGCGGGTAAGGCTGGTCTTCCCGGCGCCGGTATGACCCACCAGGGCGTAACGCTTTCCAATCGGAATTGTCAAGTTGATATTTTTTAAAACTAATTCGCTGTCGTAAGCAAAGGACACGTTTCTAAATTCAATCGCCTGCCTGATGATGGGTGCTCGATGACCACTGGAAGGAGAAATGATTCTGGGTGGAGTATCCAGCAATTTAAAAATCCGTTCCGAGGCCGCCAGTGCTGATTGTAGAATATTGTATTTTTCTGACAGATCACTGATCGGACGGAAAAACATCTGAGCATACTGAATAAAGGCTACCAGAATGCCAAAAGTGACCAACTGGTTCTGAATATAAAAAGCACCACGATAGATGATGATGCCCAGCGCTATTGCCCCAACCAATTCCACCGCCGGAAAGAAGAGTGCAAAATACAAAATGGTTTTAATATAGGCAGCAGTATGATCCCAATTAATTTCTTTAAACTTTTGATAATTTATTTTCTCCCGATTAAAGAGCTGGACAATGGTCATTCCGGAAAGGTGCTCCTGCATATAAGAGTTTATTCTTGCCAGGTAGAGCCGAATCTGGCTGTAGGAGTGGCGAACTTTCTTGCGGAAGACAAAGGAAATGACAACCAGAATTGGGACCACTGAGAGCGTCCAGAGAGCCAGTGGAAGGTGAATGCTGAGCATCATTACGACAATGCCGCCGATGAGTAACAAATCACCAAATACCATTACCAGACCTTCGGTAAAGACCTGGTTGAGCGATTCCACGTCCGAAGTTACCCGGGTCATCAACCGACCGATCGGATTTTTATCAAAAAATTGTTGGTGCAGCTGTTGCAGGTGGGCGAAGATCTGCTGTCGTAAGTCAAGCATCACTCGTTGACCGATGTACTGCATAACCATAATTTGTAGATAATGGAAAATAAAATTCCCAAACAGGACTCCCAGATAGAGTCCAACGATCAACAATAATCCGTGAAAGTTGCCCGGAAGAATGTACTGGTCAATAGCGATTTTCGTGAGGTAAGGTCCCAGTAATTCAAAACCCATTCCGATAAGGATGAGCACAATCGCCAGAACAATCAGATGCCAGTAGGGTCGGCCATAAGTTGACAAACGGGAAAATAACTTCCAGTCGTATATTTTACCTTCCAGTTTATCGTCGTCGCTGCGGATGATTTCACTCATAATGATTCATTATTCCAAATACAAAATACAAATGCGCATTTACGGTTAGAAACGATTTAATTTCTTTATTTCTGTGATCTCAGCCTGCCCGGCCTTTAACAGACGTCTCTGCGCATGGTTAATTTTCAGGTTGAGACCTTCCTCTGTAGAGGGTCCGGTTCATCAAATTCTAAATTTGCATCCCTGGTAGGGACGAACAGGTATTTGAGAATAAAAAACGATCCCCTTTAAAAGGTATAACTTTCTCCAATGGCCAGAACCTGACTGTGATAACCCAGCGCTTTTACTTTTTTTACAAATTCCGTTGGTTCAACATTGATAACATCAAACGTTTTATAATGCATGGGGATAGCCATTTTTGGTCGAAGGAATTCCACGGCTTTTACGGCATCGTCAACACCCATGGTAAAATTATCGCCAATGGGTAGCACGGCCAGATCGATGGTATTCATTTCCCCGATCAGTTTCATATCATAAAACAGACCGGTATCCCCGGTGTGATAGAAGGTTTTCCCATCCATGGTTACCAGGAATCCGCAGGGATTACCAACGTAGCTTCCATCTGGTGCAGCTGAGCCGTGGTGGGCGATAGTGAGTTTCACTCTTCCAAAAGGAAATTGATGGGCGCCTCCGATATGCATGGGATGGACGCTGGCCCCTTTCGCGGCGCAGTAATTGGCTAACTCGAAAGGTGCTACGATCGTCGCTTTATTGGCTTTGGCAATTTCCAGGGCATCACCAATATGATCACCATGACCATGACTGAGCAGAATAAAATCGACCTTAATGTCCTGCGGTTTAGCTTTGGCGGTCGGATTTCCGGAGAGGAAGGGATCGATGATAATTCGGCCTTTTTGCCCTTCCAGGTAAAAAGCTGAGTGTCCCAAGAAAGTTGCTCTGGGCATATAACATCCTCCATTCATTTTTACCCTTAAAATTACTGGATTTTACGGAAAGTAAAAATAGAAAAATAAACAAAGTCTGTTATTTTCGTGAAAGGAACTCTGGGAAAAACCGAATGCAAAGAGTTGAAATAGTTATTTCAGCAAGAAATATGAATAGAGAAAGGAAAGGATTAAGACTGAGGAATTGTGACAATCTCATTCTGAATGGAATAAAGAAATCTTGTACGATAGCCATAGAAAACTTCGCCTCGCTCACAAAATAGTGTGTAGATATCTGATTATAAGTGCAGCAAATTATTTTATAACGTTTTAAGAGAATCTAAAATTCAGAGAGGAAATTAAAAATCCATGTTCAGCAAAATATAAACTAAGAGGAGCAGAGTTTTATCCAGTAAAAAGATAAAATCTGGAAAAAATAACATCAAAATAGCGAAGAAATTGAATGGAGGTTCACTGCCGGAGAACTTTGATTTCCGCCTGGAGGTTCGGAGTAAACGCTTCAATCAGATGC
>CAYMXZ010000165.1:0-7789 GCA_964394475.1 uncultured Caldithrix sp.
CTTCCATGGCCAGACGCAATAGTTATCCGGGACACGAGGTGGTGGGCGCAGTGAATGGAGATTTTTATGCCGCTGGCGGTGTGCCACTAAATACCCAGGTAGTAAATGGTGAAATTTTAAAAGATCCTATCACCTGGCCTGTTATCGCTTTCGATATTCATAACCAACCGGCTATAAATCCTGTTAGTTGGTGGGGACAGGTCATCGCTAATAATCAAAATCGATTGATTAATGGAATTAACCGCGATCGAAATACCGATGAATTGATTCTCTTTAATTCATTTTATGGTTCAGCTACCGGAACCAATATCTATGGAACAGAATGCCGTCTGGCTATCGTGAATGAATGGTTGATAAATGATACTCTGCGCGGGGTGGTGGAGGCAAAAAGCAGTGCCGGCAACATGACTCTGGTTAAAGGAAAAGCGGTCTTGTCTGGCCATGGAACAGCAGGAGAATTTATTCAAAATAACATCCAGATCGGAGACACCGTAACCTTAATTTTCCGACTCCAGCCGGGATATCCCCGGTTAAAACAGGCTATCGGAGGAAATTTAAAAATTGTGGAAAACGGTGTCTATACTGGCAGTACCAACACCGATATTCACCCTCGGACTGCCGCAGGTTTCTCGGCGAATAGACAAACCCTCTATCTGGCTACCGTAGATGGTCGAGTTCCTGGAGTTTATGCGGGAATGTCCTACCATGAATTAGCCGATTTGATGATATATTTGGGGGCTTATGAAGCCATTAACATGGATGGTGGAGGTTCTACCACCATGGTGGTGCATGGTGAAATAAAAAATCACCCCTCAGATGGGCCGGAGAGGGCAGTGGCAAATGCACTTCTCAGTGTTTCCATCGCACCCAACGATACAACGGTGGCTCATATCCAGGTCGAGCCTGACAATGAACGGTTATTCTTGAAAAACAGCCTGAAACTGCGAGTGAAAGGATGGGATCAATACTATCATCCTCTGGCCATTAATCTTACCGAAGTACAGTTCAGCATTGATTCAAGTCTGGGATGGATCGATCCAAACGGTGTGCTCACCGTATCCAACCAGGAAGATAGCGGTTATGCTTACGTGAATTATCATGGTCTGATGGATTCTGCCTTTATCGTTATCAAAGGCATTAAAGAGGTGGAGATTCTACCGAAAACCGTTATTACCGACTCGATTCAAGTCGTTCAATTTACTGTGATACCGACCGATGTGGACAATTTGCATCCGATCATTGCCTTGAATGATTACACCTGGTTCTGTCTGGATCCGACCATTGGCACGATTGATTCTGTTGGCAGATTCAAAGGAAAAGCAGAAGGCCAAGCACAGGTCGTTGTACAATTCCAGGATAAATCCGATACCGCCTTAGTAACAGTGGAAATAGGAAAAGATATTGCCATATTGGATTCGATGGATACCGTTGCCAACTGGACGCTTTCCGGGGTATTGTATGACTCACTTGCCACCACCTTAACAGCTGTCGATACGCCCCGAACCATAGGTAATAAGGCGCTTCGACTGGATTATCAGTTTGAACGAAGTAGTCAAGGACGTAGTTGGGTTTATCTAAACACGAACCAGCTGGTTTACGGTCTGCCCGATACGATCATGATTGATATCAAGTCCAATCATCTTAACCATATCGCCGATCTCATCATCAGTGACGATAACGATGAGCTCTTTCAGGCTTCAACCGGTCTATTTTCAACGACTTCCAATGATTTTGAAACATATAAAATTCCACTGAGCAAATTTAATCCTATCGATCCTACCTCTACTTTTAATTTTCCCATCAGGATTCGATCACTCCAGATAAAATTGTGGTATACCACACCGGTAGGAGGAGTTAATACGGGTACCTTGTATTTCGATAATCTAAGAGTCAAATATCCTACACTTACTCCTATTCATGATGAGCAAAAATATCGGCCATTGCGTTATAACCTGTATCAAAACTTTCCCAATCCTTTTAATCCACAAACGACGATTCAATATGAGATACCTGGTAGTGATGATGTTCGGTTGGAAGTATTTAATTTATTAGGACAAAAAATATGCACTTTAGTCGATGACAGACAGCTGGCTGGAAAATATACCTTACATTTTAAAGCAGATGATCTGGCCAGTGGAATTTATATCTACCGTTTGCAGGTGGGGGAGCAAGTCGCTTTTCGAAAAATGATTCTACTGCGATGAGATTAAAAAATATTTAATGTGATGAATCAAAACACTGATGGATAAACTCCTGTGACTATTTATCAGAAATTGCAGATGTAAATCTTTGATAAAAAATATATTCACCGTAAATCTATCAACCTTTCTCTTTTTGGGTACCCACGTACGTCTGAATTTTTTAGATAAAACCAGGGTAATGGAAATCTGAGAAAGAATCCCGATAAATCAGATCATTATCCGTTTCGATAATTTAGAGAGAATTGTTTGCGGTAGTTGCGGGGATTTATTTGATGTCGTTCATAGAATCGCCGATTAAAATTTGACAGATTATTAAAGCCCACTTCATAGCTGATTTCGGTAATATTCATATCACTTTCAATCAGTAATTTGCAGGCCCAACCGATTCGCAGGGAATTCACGTAATTAATAAAAGTTTTGCCGGTTGATTTTTTAAAAAAGCGACTGAAAGCGGTCACACTCATGTTGGCGATCTTTGCCGCATCTTTCAGACGCAATTCGTTTTTAAAATTTTCATTAATATAGGTACACACCCGATCAATTCGACTCTGATCGTCCGGGTGCAGATGACGGGTAAATTCGATGCTGGATAAAATTTCTTTCTCTTCTTTCTCTGCCCGGCCTAATCGGTCTAAAATGAACAATAAAGATATTAATCGATCAACTCCTTCCTGGAATTCCATTTCTCTGATTTTTTCTGCTACTATTTTTCTGGTCTTTCCAAAAAACTGAATGCCATGAGTTGCCTGACTGAACAATTGTTCAACGCGATGCAATTCTGGAATTTCTGATACCTTTAATCCTGCAAAATTCTCGGGGAATTGAATAAGAATGGCCTCATGTATCCGGTTTTTTCCCATAACTCCCTTTGGTGAATACCAGGTGTGCGGAAGGTACGGTCCGATGAAAAATAAATCCCCCTGATTATAATATGAAATGCTATCACCGATAAATCGCTTACCTTTACTGCCATACATAAACATAATCTCAAATTCGGGATGGCAGTGCCAGTTGAATTCCAGGGACTCTAAAGTGATTTTTTTAAATTTGAAAGAAGCTTGCGGCGGCTTGGTTAATTTTACATTGACCGGTTTCATCAGAATTTGTTACCTATACTTTAATGAAGGTATTTTTCTTTAAAACCGAAATTTTTTGTTAATATAGTATAAAATCTTGTTAAAATAAATGTAGAAAATGAATTATTGAAACAGTAATTTTATATAATTTAAATAGAATGAGTAACCCTTCTCTCTGGTGGAAAAAAAGTGGCTCTAAAGGAGAACATGCTGTATTTAGGGGTGGACGGTGGAGGGACGAAAACCACAGCCGTATTATGCGATGCGGAGGGTTTGATCCTTCGAAGCGTTCGCCTGGGTCCGGGAAATATTGCAGTATTAGATCGCGGATCTATCGCTCAACTGATACGAAATGTGGTTTTTGAATTGTTACAGGAAGAGGGTGTTGAACAAATTACCAATGCCACCTTTGCCTTCGCCGGGGCTGGACGTCCCGATGAAAAAAAGACGGCTATTGACCTGATAAGGGCGGTAGGCATCCAGAAGTTTTCGATTATGACCGATGCCGAGATTAACTATTATTCGATTTTTGGTGAAGAATATGGAGTTTTAATCTCCGCGGGTACAGGTTCAATTTGCCTGGTAAAAACACCCGATCAAAAATTTCGACAAATAGGAGGCTGGGGGTATTTACTGGGAGATGAAGGCAGTGGATTTGATATCGGAAGACAGGCTATTAAAACAGCGCTGGAAGAAATCTATGCCAATAGCCATTTTTCTGAATTTACTTCGACATTACTTTCTTTCTATGGCATCGAACGACCACCAAGTTTAATCTCGATTATTTATTCCTCAGTTAATCCTCCCAAACTAATCGCTTCCTGTGCCAGATTGATTTGTCAATTGGCATTAAAAGGTGATGAGAAAGCGTTGAAAATTACTCAACAAGCGGCGGAAAGTCTGGTGAGCTATGCGGAACAAGCCATAGCATTAATGGGGAATAAAGCACAAACCCCTTATAAATTGGCATTGACAGGTGGAATACTGGAAGAGAACTCGATCGTGAATCATCTCTTTAAAGAGAAAATGAAGAAAAAAGGATTTTCCTGTTTATACTATACACCGGATTTAGCACCGGCTGCTGCCGCCGTCCTCTATTCCATAAAAAATTCCGGACACAAAGTGAATGAGGCTCTGTTAAAGAAATTAAAAAAAATTGCATTTTAATCCCTTATGATAAGCATGGAATAAAATAAATTATTCACCCTTAAAACTAAACTCAAAAAAGTCCTATGATTACCAACAAGCATATGTTTCATCATTTATTGGCATTCCTGGCTGGTTGTTTCATTTTAGTTGTAACATCCTGCGCGGGGACAAAGAAGACCACTCCTACCAATTGGGTTGAGGCTCAACTGCAATCCATGAGCCTGGAACAAAAGGTCGGGCAGATGATGGCTTTGGCTTACATCCCTAAATTTTACCATGAAGAGAATGCTGATTTCAACCGTCTACTCTCTTATGTAAAAAATTATGGCATTGGGGGAGTAATGATTTTTCAGGGTGAACCCTATGCTGTGGCACGTACCTTAGAGAAGCTGCAGAGTTCAGCAGAAATACCACTGTGGGTAATGGCTGATATCGAATGGGGAGTGTCCATGCGAGTCCAGGAAGGGACGACCTTCCTCCCCAATATGGCCATTGGAGCTATTGGCTCGGAGGAATATGCCTATCAAATGGGGAAAATTACCGCGCAGGAAGCTCGAGCGATTGGGATTCATGTGGGCTTTGTACCCGTGATGGATGTAAACAACAATCCCGATAATGTCATTATTAATACCCGTTCCTATGGAGAAGATCCTCTTCTGGTTGCCCGTCTGGGAAGTGCTTTCATCAAAGGGTTGCAGGAAAATGGAGTATATGCTACCGCCAAACATTTTCCAGGACATGGTGATACCAATGTTGATTCTCATATCGGTTTGCCCACTATTTCGGCTCCTCTGGAGAGAATGCAAAAGGTCGAACTGCCTCCCTTCAAAGCGGCGGTAGAGGCTGGAGTAAAGTGTATTATGGTCGCCCATATCACCTATAGTGATGTACCATCGATGCAGGGAAGACCCGCTACCCTCGATCCTTATTTCAATGAAGAAGTTCTCCGAAAACAATTTAATTTCCAGGGACTGATTGTTACCGATGCCATGGATATGGGCGGTATAGTCAATAATTATTGGTCGGGAGAAGCTGCGGTCAGAGCAATCAATTCCGGCATCGATATGATATTAATGACTCCCAATTTTGAACCTACTTTTCGGTTTGTAGTACAGGCCGTCAAAGAGGGAAGGATTTCAGCTGAACGGATTGACCAATCAGTGAGAAGAATCCTGCACGCCAAATATGAGCAGGGGCTTTATCAAAAACCAATAATCAATCTTGATGCATTAGAGAAAGTAATGGGTAGGCCAGAACACGCTCGCCAGGCCGAAGAGATCGCTAATTTAGCAATGACCTTAGTGAAAGACCAACACCATGTCTTCCCATTACAGGCCGATAAAATTGATAGTATTGGGGTTTTAACCATTACTGATGGAGATTATGGTCTACTGTATGAGAGTCGGTTGCGACAAGAGGTTTCAAAAAGAGTTCCCGCTGTCCTTAGTGGTTTGATCGACTATCGATCATGTCAGGCGGATATTCAAAAATTAAAAGAAGTTATGAACTCAGCCCAGGCAGTTATCATTGGCCTGTTCGTCCGCTGGGGCAGTTATAAAGGTTCGGTCAGTTTATCAGACTCGACAGTTGCTTTATTAAAGGAGCTTTTTCTTCTGGATAAACCCATTGCCGTCATTAGTTTTGGTTCACCCTATCTTATTCGCCAGTTGCCTGAGACTCCATCCTACCTGTGCAGTTATGATACCAGTCCTTTAGCCATCCGGGCAGCAGTGCGAGCAACCTTCGGTGAAATACCTATTCAGGCAAAATTGCCAGTTTCTATCCCGAATCATTATCAAATTGGAGATGGATTAGAAAGAACTGCCTATTTCATGGAGCTGCAAACTGAACTGCAGGATAGTCTTTTTAAAGCAGCCTACCAGGTCATCGAAGGGGCTATCGCCGATTCTATTTTCCCGGGTGCACAAATAGCTATCGTGAAAGATAATAAAATTCTCGCTCATCGTGGTTTTGGGCGACAAACCTATGATGCGAACTCTCCTCCCGTGACGACTAAAACCATTTACGATTTGGCATCGGTCACCAAAGTAACCGCTACTACTCTGATAGCCATGAAGCTGTATGAACAAAAACTGATACGGTTAGATATTCCGGTTAACAGCTATCTCCCCCAGTTTAAGGGTGGGTTAAAAGATTCAATTACTTTGCGACATCTGCTTACCCATTCGGCTGGTATTCGTGCCTGGGACCGGTTATGGGAACACGCCAGCAACCGACAGGAGGCACTAAAATATATTTATAATCTACCACTGGAATACACTCCGGGTGATTCCATGGTCTACTCCGACCTTGGCATCATTATGGTGGGTGAAGTACTGGAAACAGTAACGGGAAAAACAATAGACCAATTAGCACAGGATTTAATTATCAAACCATTAGGACTTCAGTCAACCATGTATAATCCTCCGCAAAATTTATGGAAAGACATTGCACCAACTGAAATTGGAGGAGATTTAAAGCGTGGTCTGATTCATGGTACGGTTCATGATGAAAATACTTTTTTCCTGGGAGGAGTATCGTCCCACGCCGGGCTTTTTTCCACGGCAGAAGATCTGGCAATACTGTCGCAAATGCTGCTGAATAAAGGAATTTACCGGCATCAGCGATTTTACAACCCTGCGACAATTAAAGAATGGACCACTCCCCAAAATATGCCGCCGGGAAGTAATAGAGCTCTGGGTTGGGATACCCCTTCGGCCAAAGGATCATCGGCAGGAGACTATTTTTCACCGGGAAGCTTTGGACATTTAGGTTTCACTGGCACTTCGATCTGGATTGATCCAGTAGAAAAAATCGCCGTGATTTTATTGACCAATCGTGTCCATCCTACCCGGGAACGGCCAGGCATTTATCGCATTCGTCGAAATTTTTACAATGAAGTCATGAAGGCCTTACTGAATATTCAGGAGTAGGGGAGCGCCGGAATGCAAATTGACTATCTTGATATGAACCGCACATTAATACGGTACAAATCTTTCTTGAACATATGGATAATAAATTGAATCTTAAAAGGCGAGGTTAATCAGAATTCCCTTGCTAGAAAGTTTTAGTTAGTCTAATGAAATTCTCCATTTTTGATACCCTCATTGTCGTATTTTACATGCTAGCTTCGGCCACGGTAGGCGCCTGGATTGGTCGGCGCCAGAAAAATACCACCGATTATTTTCTGGGAGGACGCACTATACCGTGGTATGCGGTAACCTTCAGCATTGTGGCGACTGAGACCAGTGTTCTGACTTTCATCAGTATACCGGCTGTCGCTTACAATGGCAATCTGACTTTTTTACAAATTTGCCTGGGTTATATCATCGGTCTAATTTTGGTGGCTTTGCTTTTAATGCC
>CAYMXZ010000166.1:0-7735 GCA_964394475.1 uncultured Caldithrix sp.
GAAGGGCCGTCGCTCAAAGGATAAAAGGTACTCCGGGGATAACAGGCTGATCGCCGCCAAGAGTTCACATCGACGCGGCGGTTTGGCACCTCGATGTCGGCTCATCGCATCCTGGGGCTGGAGAAGGTCCCAAGGGTTTGGCTGTTCGCCAATTAAAGCGGTACGTGAGCTGGGTTTAGAACGTCGTGAGACAGTTCGGTCCCTATCTGTTGCGGGCGTAGGATACTTGAGGGAATCTGCTCTTAGTACGAGAGGACCGGAGTGGACGGACCTCTGGTGCACCAGTTGTCCTGCCAAGGGCATAGCTGGGTAGCCAAGTCCGGTGTGGATAAGCGCTGAAAGCATCTAAGCGCGAAACCCTTCCCAAGATGAGGTATCCCTCACCGCAAGGTGACTAAAGGCTCCTTCGAGACGAGAAGGTCGATAGGCTGCAGGTGTAAGCTCCGCAAGGGGTTGAGCCGAGCAGTACTAATCAGCCGTGAGTCTTGATCTACATTTTATTTCACAACACGGCAATCCCCCTGTATACCCCACTATAAAGATCAGTGAAAAATTTAAGTCTGGTGACTTTGGCAATGGGGAAACACCTCTTCCCATTCCGAACAGAGAAGTTAAGCCCATTAGCGCCAATGGTACTTCCCCGTTTCCGGGGTGGTAGAGTAGGTCGTCACCAGGCTTTTTTATTTTTTATCATTCTTCCCCCACTCAATCTTCTCTTTAAAATTTTAACGGAAAAAAATTTACCGTTGGAAAAGCCAAAAACGTCTTCCTCCCCCACCTCTCTAAATTGAAAAAGTTATCCTCTCCAAATTGGATGATATTCTTCCTTTAAAATTTAAATTTTTAACCAGATAACCAAATGATCATTAGCGGTACAGGGTATCGACTCTCCTTTAACCAATTTTCGTTCGATAAATTTTCATTCGGTCTTCCTGTGATAAAAAAACAACACACCGAATATTATCGACCATCAAAAGCAATAATTCTTTACAGGGAATGCCAATTACGTTATAAAGTTAAGTCTGAGGAATGAATTAGTGTAACAATGATTGAGCTCTTATTAAAACCGCACGACCGGAGTAGATAGTCACTATTATCTACCAGAATCTTATTGGTTTATCGGCAAATAAATATTGAGATTGATTTAAAAAATAAGAGGGCTAAAAACTTTTTGATGAATCAATAATGCAAAGGTTTAGCAAATTGAAAACACTGAAAACGTATGATGAACCTCAATATATATCAAAATCTTACCTGGCAGTAGAGTCAGTGGAAATAAAATCTTATATATAAGAAAAACAGAACAATCATTTTTCTCTTACGTTTCTCTGAATTGAAAAGAAATATTCTTTTTATATAGATCATCTGCTGGCTTGTAAGAATTACGTCCGTTCCCGCCGAAACAAGTAGGTCATCCGCTTTAATTTTTCTTTGACATCCGAAGGAATCGGAAAGCTACTTAAACGCCATTTCCAATTTCCCTCTAACGTGGCAGGGGTGTTCATACGGTGTTTTGAATCTAAACCCAATACATCCTGCAATGGAAAAATAACGGTGTTCGCCACCGACATCATGGCCAGCCGTATAAATTCCCAATGAATTTCATCCTCTCTTACCTCACGACCTAAATAGTCGAAAATTCTCTGTTTATCCGCGGGGGAAGTTTCTTCCCGAAACCAACCGCGTACCGTGTTATTATCATGAGTGCCAGTGTACACCACACATTCTGGAATATGATTATGAGGGGCATAGGCATTATACGGCAAACTCTCATCAAAAGCGAAAACTAAAATCCGCATTCCTGGCAGATTAAATTTTTTCATCAAATCCCTTACGTCATCAGTAATAACTCCCAGATCTTCTGCTAAGATAGGAAGATGGGGAAATACTTTTTTAAAGCGAAGAAAAATATCTTCTCCCGGAACCGGAACCCAGCGACCATTAATGGCCGTCTCTTCGCTGGCTGGAACTTCCCAATACGCTAAAAATCCGCGAAAGTGATCGATACGAATAATGTCATACAGCTTTAGAGTCTGTTTTATTCTCTGAATCCACCATTCATATTTATTGAGTTTCATTTTGTCCCAGCGATATACTGGATTTCCCCATAATTGACCCGTACTGCTGAAATAATCAGGCGGTACACCTGCCACAAACTCTGGTTTCTTGCTTTTGGTAAGCTTAAATAAATGAGGATTCGTCCACACTTCCGCACTGTCATAATTCACATAGTATGGAATATCGCCAATGATTTGAATACCCCGTTCATTGCAATAACGACGAAGATTGCCCCATTGCCTGAAGAAAATAAACTGCAAAAATTTTTGATATTCAATTTGATCTGCCAACTTCTTCTGGAGTTCGCTCAATGCGGCGCTCTGCCTGTTCTTGATTTCAGCAGGCCATGATCCCCAATCTTTATCATGAAAATACGTTTTAAAAGCCATAAATGAAACAAAGTCTGTTAACCAGTCAGAATTATCTGAACAAAACTGCTGATAGTCACTTTCGAATTTGGAAATATTATTATTAAATTCAGCAAAAGCTGTGTGATATAATTTTTCTTTATGCTTTATGACGGCCGGATAATCAACAAAATCGTTCGGCAATCGTGGAAAATCCTGCAGCTCATGCTGAGGCAGCAAGCCCATTTCATTGAGTAACTGCGGACTGATTAACAGGGTATTACCCGCAAACGCCGAATAACTGGCATATGGTGAATTCCCGCTGATCAAAGAAGTCGGGTTGAGCGGTAATACCTGCCAATAGGTCTGTTTGGTTTCGGAAAGAAAATCGGCAAAGCGAAACGCTTCGGGTCCTAAATCACCAATCCCAAAATTAGAGGGTAATGACGTAATGTGCATCAATATGCCACTGCTTCTTTTTTCCATTTCTTCCTCCATATAAAATGTGCAAATATAATATGACTTCCTTCCCAGATCGTAATTCTTTTAATTTATGATAAACAAGTCGTGTGTCTGCGACTGAATAAAAAAAATTATTGATATGAAAAATCCCCGGGTATTTTTTTATAAAAATAAGTCACACTGAAAATAAGCCTTAAAGAAATATATCGTTTTAAGATTGAGTTCATTTATATTATGATAATATCTTAGCGATCTGGTCAGAATAACCTTAATTTTCATTTTATAAAACGGAAGAGAATGAGATTATGAAACGATTTATACCCGCTATAGTGAAAAATCTATTTTTACTGATCCTGTGCTTTAATCAATTTAATATATCCTGTAACACTGAGCGAGAGGGTTCGCGCCTTGAACTCATTCAACCCCTCTTACTTACGGCTGGTGTCAGTGATACCATAGTCATTAGTGATTTGTTTTTCAGTCGAAACTATTCCCTGAACTTCAAATCCCATCCCGATATCACGGTGCAGTATGAGCCACTCTTGCGGCAATTAGTCCTTACTCCGAATCCGGATTCCGAAGGTTTGACCCTGCTCAAATTTCTTTTTCATCAGAGGGAATATCTCATACCGGTACAGATAAATCGATGGCAGGAACATACTTTTCGGTTTAGACCACCCCGGCCAGGCAAAATGATAAGCGTATTTGGATCATTCAACAGCTGGAACAGGGAAAATCAATTGCTCAATGATCTTGATGGAGATGGAATTTATGAAACCACGGTTCACCTGGAGCCCGGTCGCTATGAATATAAATTTTATCTGGATGGAGAGGAAATACTTGATATGACCAATCCTGATAAAGTGAGTAATCCCTTTGGTTCGTTCAATTCTGTTCTTACGATTCCTCCTCGCTATCAGGATAGATTGTATCTTCATTTGCTCGGTTTTCGTTCCACAGGTGATACCCTGACCCTGTCCTTTCTTTTTCAGAGAACACCACAACAAACCGAAGTAAAAAAGGAAGAAATCGTGGCCTTATTGGATAACTCTCTACTTTCTCCGGACTATTTTCGGGTACAGGGAAATAAGATAGCGTGTCAGTTGCCGTCATCTCTTCTGGCGGGAAATAATGTTTTTCGGATGGCGATTGCCCAGGGGGGATTATTTACGGCTTTTCAAACCATTCGTCTGAATAATGGAAAACCGCAGGGTGTTAATAAAGAATCCTTTGACTGGCCGGCGGCCATCCTCTATGCGATCATGATTGACCGATTTATGGATGGTGACCCTGGAAATACCCGGCGAGTTCAGCACCCGGAATTAGATCCCAAAGCCAATTTTTTCGGGGGAGATATTCAGGGAATAATTCAGAAATTGGAAGAAGGATATTTTCAAGATCTGGGTGTGAATGTGCTGTGGTTATCACCGGTGAATCAAAACACCTGGGGTGCTTTTCGTGAATATCCACCCCCGCATCGTTATTTTACCGGATATCACGGTTACTGGCCAATCCACCATCAACAGGTGGATAAAAGATTCGGCGACCTGAAATTATTTAAAAAAATGGTGGCGAAAGCGCATGCACAGAAAATAAAAGTGATTCTGGATTTTGTCGCCAACCATGTGCATCAGGAACATCCTTTTTATCAACATCATCCGGAGTGGTTTGGTAGCTATGAATTGCCCGATGGTCGAAAAAATATTCGCTTATGGGATGAGTATCGCTTAACCACCTGGTTCGATACCTTTCTGCCGTCTTTGATTATGAAGGTTCGCAGGAAGCATTGGAAGTAATGACAGACAATGCGGTTTGGTGGGTTAAACAGACCGGGATTGATGGTTTCCGGCAGGACGCGGTGAAACACGTTCCCAATAAATTTTGGCGAACGTTAACGTATAAATTGAAAGATCAAATTGAGAGTAAAGAAAATCGGCAACTCTTTCAGATTGGGGAAACTTTTGGCAGTTACCAGTTGATTAAATCTTATGTCAGCAATGGACAATTGAATTCTCAGTTTAATTTTAATCTGTATGATGTGGCCATCTATGTGTTTTTGACTCCTGAGGCTTCTTTTCAAATTCTGGATGGTGAGATGAATAAAACGTTTTCGATGTACGGCGTGAACCACGTAATGGGAAACCTGATGGATAGTCATGATAAGGTGCGGTATATTGCTTACGCGGATGGGGATATTTCGCTGAGCACGCCAGATGCCGCCGAAGTGGGCTGGAGCCATCCCCCGCAAGTAGATGATCCAATGAGTTATCAAAAGACTCGCCTGTATCAGGCCTACCTTTTATCTATGCCGGGAATACCGGTGATTTATTATGGTGATGAAATTGGTTTGAGTGGAGCCGCCGATCCGGATAACCGTCGTCCAATGAAATTTGGAGAAGAGCTGACTGCCGATGAGAAACTCATGCGGCAGGAAGTGAAGAAACTCATTCATTTGCGACGGGATCACTCGGCCTTACTTTATGGCGATTTTCTGACTCTCCAGGCGGATGAGAAAATCTATGCTTATCTTCGTTCCGATGCCCATGAGCGAATGCTGATAGTTTTAAACAAATCAAATGAATCCGTACAATTACACCTAAAAATTCCTCCTTTTTATTCCGTAAAAAAGGCGGTTAATCTGAGGGACAACACCATCATTGACCTGAAGGAAGATATATTATCACTTGAAATAGCACCGATTGATTGGGGATATTTTCAATTGTTGCCTTAAAATATTTTCTTATTTATTTTAAGCTAAAATAAATAGCTGATAAGTTTATTAGCAACATGTAAAATAGAGGTATTTATATGGCATCGGTGGAATTAAAGAATGTAAATAAGGTATATGACGGCAAGGTCACTGCCATTCAGAATGCTACCCTCTATATTCAGGATAAAGAATTCGTAGTCTTAGTCGGGCCTTCTGGCTGTGGGAAATCAACCTTATTGCGGATGATCGCGGGACTGGAAGAGATTACTTCCGGTGAAATTTATATTGATAATAAGCTGGTGAATAATGTGGCGCCTAAGGATCGCGATATTGCCATGGTATTTCAGAATTATGCGCTCTATCCACACATGACGGTTTTTGATAATATGGCTTTCGGATTAAAGCTGAGAAAATTTCCGAAGTCCGAAATTAAAGAACGGGTGCAGGAAGCTGCTCGTATTTTAGCCATTGAAAATTTTTTAGAGCGTAAGCCTAAAGCGCTTTCTGGTGGTCAGCGCCAGCGAGTCGCTCTGGGCCGTGCGATCGTTCGAAAACCGAAAGTTTTCCTTTTCGATGAACCGCTCTCCAACCTCGATGCAAAATTGCGGGTTCAGATGCGGATTGAAATCAATCGCCTGCACCACAAATTACAAACCACCATGATTTATGTCACTCACGATCAGGTGGAAGCCATGACCATGGGAGATAAAATTGTAGTGCTCAAAGATGGTGTGATCCAGCAGGTGGATTCGCCTCTCAATCTCTATAATCAACCGGTGAATAAATTTGTGGCGGGATTTATTGGAAGCCCGGCCATGAATTTTGTGGATGGGATACTGCAGGCCAATGGAAATCTGCGATTTGAATCGAATGTATTCACTATTGAACTCCCACCAGCCATAAGCAATAAATTAAAAAATATGAAAGAGAAACGAGAAGTCATCCTGGGCGTCCGCCCGGAACATCTGTACGACATATCTATTGCCACCGAAAAAAATATAAGTTCACCTCAAAAAATTCAGGTGGATGTGGTGGAACCAATCGGCAACGAAATTTTTGTTTATTTCAGTGAGGGAGATAAAAGTTACTGCATGCGAATGGCGCCCGAAAAACTGCATCAACCCGGTGAAAAAATAGAAATCGCTCTGGATTTATCCAGAATCTTCTTTTTCGACAAAGAAACAGAGGAGCGATTAATCTAATCCCGTTTGTTAATTGCTACCGATATTTATCAACAGGATTTTCATCGGTGCGGTAGCGCGCGAAAATTTATTCTGTGATTACCTTTCGAAATCCCTTAAATTGATTATTCACATTAGCGTTGGCACATATGATTAAATATCTCAACGTTGTTTTATTGCTATGTGGGTTGATAAAGGGATACCCGCAGGAGATTTCTTTTACCGCAGTACCCGAATGGTCAAAGCAGGCTGTTTGGTATCAAATTTTTCCGGAACGATTCTGGAATGGTGAGGAGGTGAATGATCCGACCCCTGAAAAAGTTCAAACCGCCTGGCCGTTCCTGAGAACTCCAGGATGGCAAATCCATCCCTGGACATCTGATTGGTATAAATTGCAGAGCTGGGAACTGAGCACCGGTCAGGATTTTTATACGAAGGCCGGTGCCCGCCGCTATGGAGGAGATCTGCAAGGAGTTATAGACCGTCTTCCCCATCTGCAGGAATTGGGCATCACAGCCATTTATTTTAATCCGCTTTTTGAATCACCTTCGCATCATAAATATGATGCCAGTATGTATCATCATATCGATAAAAATTTTGGTCCTCATCCTTCAGTCGATGAACAGATTTGGCAAAAAGAAAATCCAGCCAATCCAACCACTTGGCAATGGACTACTGCCGATAGTCTGTTTTTGCGGTTCGTTCAGATCTGTCATCAAAATGGAATAAAAGTGATTATTGATGGGGTATTTAATCATGTTGGAATTACCTTCTGGGCTTTTCAGGATGTGATGGCCTACCAGCAGAACTCTGCATTCAGAGAATGGTTTATCATTCACCAATGGGATGATCCTTCTACCAGCGAAAATGAGTTTTTCTATCAGGGATGGAATGGAGTGCCAGACTTACCTGAGATTCAGGAAAACGAAAATGGGTTAATGAAGGAATTTTCTGATCATATTCATGCGGTGGTGAGA
>CAYMXZ010000167.1:0-7728 GCA_964394475.1 uncultured Caldithrix sp.
ATCTCTCAGATCAATGCCCGTTCGAAAATAATTGATATCCTTACTAAAGTTGATACCCGCCAGGCGTATTCCGACAAGTTGCTGGAAAAAGAATTGCAGAACATGGAGGAGGTGGATAAACGATTTGTTACGGAGGTAGTAAATGGTGTTCTCCGCTGGCGGCTTCGTCTGGATTGGTATCTCAACCAACTTTATCTGGGTGAATATGATAATTTGCTGGTGGATGTAAAAAATAATTTACGATCCTCCGTTTATCAATTAACCTATTTAACAAAAATTCCTCCCTATGCTGTGTTATACGAAGCGGTCGAGATTGCCAAAGCCCGTTACAATCAGAAAACTGCCAATCTGGTAAATGCGATCCTGCGAAATTTTTTGCGTCAATATAAAAAGTTTGAATTTTTGGAGACACAGTTAGACGTTCTGGATAAGCTTTCCATCCGTTATTCCCATCCGAAATGGCTAATCCAGCGCTGGATCGAGTACTGGGGCATCGATGAAGTAAAATTGCTGTGTGAAGTCAATAACCAGCGCCCACGGCTGATGGTAAGGATGAATGAATCCGTTGCGGATCGGGAGCAGTTTTTTCATATTCTGGATGAAGCGAAGATTCATTATGAGGTTCATGAGGATTTTAAAAATTTTCTCTGGATCGATAATTTTCAGGACTTTCGCAACCTCGATTTGCTCAGCAAAGGGTGGGTATCCGTTCAGGATGTCAGCACCGGTTTACCAGTATTATTACTGGATCCTCAGCCTGGCGAAATGATTCTGGATATGTGTGCGGCGCCAGGAGGTAAAACAGGATACATTGCCGAAAAAATGAAAGGTCAGGGCATCCTGCTCGCTCTGGACCGGCAAATCGCTCGTCAGAAAACATTAAGAGAAAATTTAAAGCGCCTGCAGTATTCCGCTTATCACATCGTCACGGCCGATTCCACTAAAATTCCCACCCGCCTCATTTTTGATAAAATTTTGCTGGATGCACCCTGTTCGGGATTTGGAGTTTTAAGCAAAAGAGTGGATCTAAAATGGAAAAGAACTGAGCAGGACATTATCAATATGAAGCATCTCCAATTGAATTTATTGGATACCGCCGCATCAATTTTGAAAGAGGGAGGAAAGTTGGTTTATTGCACCTGCACCATCGAACCAGAGGAAAATGAAAACAATATTCAGCAATTTTTAAAGAAACATCCAGAATTTGAGATGCTAAGAATTAGCGGGATTGTTCCGGATAAATACATTCATCATCATTTTTATGTTCAAACCTTCCCGCATAAACATCGCATGGATGGTTCGTTTGCTGTTCTACTGAGGAAGAAGCCTTAACGCCCTGTAGAAATGTGATTATAATTTTGTCCCGTAGATGCGGTACGTTTTATATTTTCTTCCGCCCATCAGGGTAGCGGCTTTCAGCATTAAGTCATTATCTTCTAAAATCCAGGACATCTCGGCGCTTTTATAGCCTCGTTTTATACCGCGTTCAAAGGTTTCCAGATAAAACATTCCACCAATGCCGGCATGCTGAAATTCCTGGACCACTCCCAGGGTGATTACGCGCAAACTATCTATTTTTTTTCGGGCAGTGAGAAAAGTAATAAAGCCGAAAGGGAATAATCGGCCATTGGGAATTTTTTTAAACACCTGATTATAATCGGGGAGGGCCAGCGAAAAACCTACCGGTCGATCCTTGATCTCAGCAATAAAAACCAGTTCTGGATCCAGCAGCCTTCTGAAATCGTCGGCGATAAAGTCAAATTCTTCAGGAGTCATCGGAACGAATCCCCAGTTTCTCGACCAGGCATTATTATAGACGGTGCGAACTCTTTCCAGCTCTTCATCAAAATCCTTTAGCCGCACGGTGCGCAGGGTAATGCCAAATTTTTCTCTGGTGGCTTGCGCCACTGCTTTCAGTTTTTCACTGACAACGAAGAAATCTTTATGTACATAAATGGCAAAGACATCTTTTACTTTCCCATAACCCAGCTTCTGCATAAGATCGTTGTAATAAGGGGGATTATGGGTCATCATAAAATAGGGGGGAGTATCGAATCCTTCGATCAAAAATCCAATTTCATCATTTGTGGAGGGGTTCATAGGACCCATCATGAAATCTTTACCTTTATTCTTCAACCACTTTTTGGCTTCTTCCAGTAAAGCGCCGAATACTTCAGGATCATTAATTCCTTCCAGAAATCCAAAGAATCCGGCATTGTCTTTATGAAAATCATTATGATTTTGGTTGGTGATGGCGGCGATGCGCCCGACGATTTCTCCGTTTCGGTATGCTAAAAAATACTCTGCCTCGGCATGTTTGAAAAAAGGATTTTTTTTCTTATCTAAGACTTTGAGGCGATCCATCATCAGGGGAGGTACCCAATTCGGATCGCCATTATTAATTTTCCATACTAATCGGATAAAATCTTTGAGTTCTTTTTTACTTTGAACGGTTCGAATAGTAAGGTTACCCATTGTATTTTCCTTTCTTCGAAAGATTTAAAAAATTGATTGAGAAAAAAGATGAAAAAGTTGTTTAAATAATACCCATTTTTTTCCCGATTTTCTTGAATTTTTCTAAGACGATATCCAGATCACGGTCTTCATGGGTGGCCATATATGAAGTACGGATCAACGCGCGGTCTGGCGGTACAGCCGGGCTGATCACCGGATTGGCATATATACCTTCCTGGAAAAGAGTGGCCCAGAATTTAAATGTTTTTTCATCTTCTCCAATAATAATGGGCACAATTGGAGTCTGAGATTCACCGGTATTAAAGCCCAGCGCCTGAAATTCCCGGATCATTTTTTTTCCGATATTCTGCAGGCGATGAACGATTTGCGGTTCATTCTGAATAATTTCCAGCGATTTTAAAACGGCGGCAATATTAGCCGGTGGCATGCTGGCACTGAAAATGAGCGGCCGGGAAAAATGCTTGATATAATGTACGACTTCACTTTTACCTGCTACGAATCCACCTAACGATGCAAACGATTTACTGAAGGTGCACATCACCAGATCGACTTCCTCCCAGATGTCATAATGCTCCATCGTTCCCCGACCGGTTTTTCCCTCTACTCCCAAACCATGAGCGTCATCAACGTATACTCTGGCCTTATATTTTTTGGCCAGTTCCACTAATTTGGGTAATTTGACCAGATCGCCTTCCATACTGAAAACGCCGTCGGTGATAATCATTTTGGGTTTATCAGGATCAATTTTTGAAAGGACTCGTTCTAAGTCATGCATATCATTATGTTTATAACGCTTGATGTTCGCCCCCATATTGAAACCAGCCGAGAGAAATATTCCATCAAAAATACTGGCATGATTGGTTTTGTCAGTAATAATGATATCCTCTTTAGTAAGCAATGTGGAAATAGCCCCCAGATTGCTTTGATAGCCGGTGCTGAAACAGAGAGCCGATTCTTTTTTCACAAAAGAGGCCAGGCGAGCTTCGAGCTCTTCGTGCAACTCCAGAGTGCCATTTAAAAAGCGGGAACCGGAACAACTGGTTCCATATTTCTCGATGGCTTTTATGGCAGCTTCCTGCACTCGCGGATCTTTGGTGAGACCTAAATAATTATTGGAGCCAATCATAATAATTTCTTTTCCGTCCATGATAACCCGCGGTCCGTGATTTTCCCTGATCGGTTTGAAGTAAGGATAAATTCCTTGCTCCATCGCTTCTTTGGCACGGGTAAACTTCATACATTTTTCAAAAATGTCCACCAGTGGTTCTCCTCTTTAATGGGCATACGAAAATTTGCAAAATTTAATTGCTTTTACAGCGATACGAAAATGAAAATAAAACTAAGATGGCTAGTCGCTACTCTTTAAAAATAGCAGTCAATAATTCCTGGGCGGCGGTACCTTTACCCATGGTATAAATATGAATTCCCTGTACCCCGAAATCGATGAGCTGTTGACAGAGTTCACGAACGTAATTTATTCCAATCTTTCTGGCTTCATTGGGAGTTTTGGCGTTCTCCATGGCTTCCACCAATTTACTGGGTATAGAAATGTGAAAATCACGGGGAAGACTTAATAACTGGTTCACTGATGTTATCGGTTTAATTCCTGGCAAGATGGGTACTTTTATTCCAATACTGCGAGCTTTTTCTACGAAATTTTTATAAACCTGGAATTCAAAGAACATTTGAGTAATTATATAGTGAGCACCTTTATCCACTTTTAATTTTAGATACTGCAGATCCTTCTCAAAGTTAGGTGCCTCGTAGTGCTTCTCGGGATAACCGGCCACTCCGATACAAAAATTTGTAGGATGGGCGTTTTCCAGATCTTCCAGATATATTCCTTTATTCATGTTTGAAATCTGCTCCACTAATTCACATGCATACCGGTGACCATCTTTTTCTGGAATAAAACTTTTTTCTCCGGGTGGAGGATCACCCCTCACCGCAAAAATGTTCTCAATACCAAGGAAATGGAGGTCAATGAGGGCATCCTCCGTCTCGAATTTGTTGAAGCCGCCCAGAATAAAATGAGGAACCGTATCGATTTTATAGCGATTGGTCAACGCTGCACAAATGCCTACCGTGCCGGGTTTTTTTCGTTTGGGAATTCGGTAGATGACCTGATTCCTTTCCTCATAAACGACCTGCGGTTGGTGATAAGTTACACTGATAAACGCCGGAGAAAATTCGATCAATTGATCAATAGATCGATATATCTCCTCAATGCTTTTCCCTTTGTCTGGTGGAGTAATTTCCAGAGAAATGATGAGATTTTTTGATTTTTTTATCGCTTCAATAACATGCATGTTTTTCGAGCACTATAAATTTTTAAATTAAAAACGTGATATAAAAAGATTAACTATCTTGCTTTTCTTTCCTCTAATTGATCAAGTTTTCAAATCCCTGGCCTTTTTGGTAAGGGATTTCAAAGCCATAATTTATGCTAATCGTGAAGCGAGATCAATCAATATGAATACCTTTTTTAAGGAAATCATTCCTGCATGGTGTGATGGTCGTAAAAATAATTGTCTCGAGAAAATTGTTTAATAATAATTTTTTCAGTTGAATTTCTATCCAATTCAAATCAATATTAGTATCAGATATTAAGCGACAGGAGTATATGGCTCACGTTTTTTTGACAGGTGCCACCGGTTTTGTGGGTAGCTTTGTCGCACGGGAATTGGTTGCCCGTCAGCACCAGGTGACCTGCTTGATTCGTTCCAGCAGTAACCGGCGCTGGTTAAATGACCTTCCGGTCGATTATTGTATTGGGTCTCTAACGCAAACTGAAACTTTTCTGGAGTCTCTGAAGAAGTCAGATTATGTGCTGCATGTGGCAGGGATTACATCCGCTAAAAATGAACAGGGATACATTGAGGGGAATGTGCGACCCACAGAATCTCTACTGCATGCCATCGATACTTACCATCCCGGGATTCGCCGATTTTTATTAGTGAGCAGTCAAGCGGCGGTGGGACCTTCTCCTTCTGAGAAACCAATCGATGAGACTTACCCCTATCAACCCTTGACCGACTATGGCCGCAGTAAAATGCAAAGTGAAAAAATTGCCCATGGCTATATGTCGAGGATCCCGATCACCATCGTACGGCCTCCTGCCGTCTATGGACCCCGCGATACCGGTGTCTATAATTTTTTTAAGTTGATTAATCGAGGCCTAAATGTAATGGTAGGTAAACTTGATCAACTGGTTAGCCTGGTCTATGTGGAGGATTTGGCTCGGGGGATTGTACAAGCTGCTTTTTCAACACAATCAATTGGGAAAACTTATTTTTTATGTGAAGAAGAACCGTATTATTGGTCGCAGTTAACGCAGTTGACCGCTCAGATATTGAACCGGAAATATATAACGATCAAGCTTCCGTATTCTTTTACCTATATTATTGCTTTCTTTGTTGAAAAATTAACTTCCCTGAGCGGCACCCCTTCCATTTTGAATCGTCAGAAAATGGATGAGCTGCGGCAGCCTTTCTGGGTCATTTCTCCGCAGCACGCCCAGCGTGATTTTCATTATCAAACGGCTTTTCCGCTGCCGGTGGGCCTAAAAAAGACGATTGACTGGTATAAAGAACAACGGTGGTTATAATCTTGAGAATGATGCGATGGCTTTTAAGAAAAAATCGTTAAAAATACCCGAGAGTCCTTCACTCTTTGCAGATTATTTATATGCTTTCGAAAAAGTGAAGCCTTTTTTTCGTTGGGATCCTCAGCAAGATTTATCGGTCTGTTTCACAGAACGTCTGCACCATTATCAATTTCGTAAAGAAATTAGCGATATTCTTTTCGCACAAAATCAGCCGTTACATCCATCACCGAAAATTTTACAGTATATTGAAAAACTTCGAGATCCAAAAACTGTTGCCGTCGTTACGGGTCAACAGGTGGGTCTATTATCAGGACCACTTTATACCATTTATAAAATTTTAACGACCCTGAAATTAGTCGAAGAATTCACCCGGCGGTATCCCTCCTGGAACTTTGTACCTCTATTCTGGATGGAAGTGGGGGACAGTGATTATGGAGAAATCAATCACATCCATCTGCTTGATCAAAAAAATGAATTACAGCGATTGTCGCTGCCGGACTCAGTAGATGATTATCGTTCAATTTATCGGCGGGAGATTCCGCCAGCGATTACCGACTTTTTCCAGCACATACCTCACCTGTTTCCACCCAATGAATTTCGTGATTCCATCTTAAAAAAAGCAGCAGATTGTTATTCTCCTGGAAAAAGATTTCATACGGCTTTCGCTGAATGGATTATCTATCTTCTGGGAGAGAATGGAATTCCGCTGGTCAATCCTGCTGATGAGGCTCTGGCTCAATTGGCAAAGCCACTTTTTCACATGTCCGTTCAAAACTGCCGGCATGTTCAGCAAATTTTTTCCAGGGTGAATCAACAATTGCTGGCTAAAAATTATCATACCCAGATCATACTGGATGATAATCAGACGCTGCTCTTTTATGAAGCAGATGATGGCTCCCGCTCCAGAATTAATATCTCAGAAAATCACTTTGTGATTCAGTCTCCGAAGAACGAGCGGAAGGTTTCATCCGACGAACTTTTCACTCTGCTCTCCGAACAGGCGGGTCGATTTACTCCCAATGTGGCGCTGCGTCCACTTTTGCAGGATTGGCTGTTGCCGACCGGAGTCTATGTGGCGGGTCCAGCAGAAATCAGTTATGCCGCTCAGCTTCAACCTTTGTATGAAAATTTTCAGATCGTACCGCCGGTTTTTTATCCTCGGATTCGGGTGTCTCTGATCGAATCCAAAATCGAAAAAGTCATCGAGAAATTTCAAATCGATTTTATAAAACTTTTTCAGCAGCGAGATCAGTGGTTGAAGCAAAGAATACAGCAGCAGACTGATCAGCAGTTCAGCCGTGTATTTCAGGATAGTAGCCAGGTCATTCAGAATGAAATGCTTAAACTTCAGAATAATTTACTGGAGCTGGATAAGACATTGGAAGCAACCATCAATAAAACCACGGTTCATATATTAGAATTGCTCGCTAAATTACGCCAAAAAGCAGATGAGGCGTATCAGCGAAAAATGACCACTGATTTTAATCAATTAAATAAAGTGTTAATCAATCTTTTTCCGAATGGAAATTATCAAGAACGAGTGCTCAATGTTTTGCAGTATCTCATTAAATATGGACCAGCATTTATCACTGAATTATCCGATTCCATTGATATAAATGATTGGAATCACCAGCTTATCTTTTTAT
>CAYMXZ010000168.1:0-7705 GCA_964394475.1 uncultured Caldithrix sp.
TTGAATATTTTTTATCTCTTTTTATTTTTCTTGTTCACTTAATGTGAACTCCTATGCAAATCTTTTAATAAACTATAAAAGATATGAATACTATCTCTATCTTTATGAACATTTTATTCATATTAAAATCACATTGACATTTTATATTTTATTAAGTTTTATCTCGTATCTCACTCTTTTCACATCTTTATTATTATTATGTTTTTTTTCTTTTTTAAATAAACATTTTGTTAGTAGAATTAACTTTAATTCACATATTTTTTACCTGAATTAAAATTTTCCTTTTAATAGACTAAAAATTTTGATATTGTTAAAAGAAAACTATAAATCATTTCTGTAAAAATTTTTATAGATTTCGGGGAATCGATCTTTTCCCCCCATTAACATTGTTGCTAGCGGAATTCTTTTTCGCAATTCAGATGTTATCTTTGTTGCAATCTGGCGAATATCCCACTGGGCATGACTATCCTCACGTAAACGAGAGAAATGATATAGTTCACGCAAATTCGCCTTGAAGATAACTCTTCGTCGATGGGAATTCGTCAAAATGTACGGAGCGACAGCTGGAGATGTTTTCTGAATTCGATAAAAAAGATTATTGGTTTTATCAATAATCCGATTAAAAATTTCTTTCTGATTTGTTTCGATGATGGAATCCGGTATGGTACAACCCAGATCAGGATCATAATTCTGTGCAATAATACTGACTATTCGATGCCTTTTTAATTGGCCGAAGGCGGAGGCGCTTAGTTGTAATTCAAAAGTCAAATAAACCAGCTCAAATTCTCTAAGAACCGCATCCCATAAATTGATATTCTGGAAAACGGAATGAAAGATATTTTCTTTTTCTTCTCGAGTAAGTTTCTTTATTATAGATAATGACTTATTAAATGGTGTCTTTCCTAATCGAAACAAAATCGCTGCTAATATTTTGTTATCTGCATCTCGTGGAAATTCAATCAATGTTACATCTCTATTCGTACTCCAGCGAAGATTTTTAATAGAAAGTACTCGGGAAAAACTGTCTTCTAATACCTGTTTTTTATCCTTCAGATATCTGGTCGGTTTCGTATATTTTACTATAGATGGTGTATATTCTCTTATCTCATTATACAGACGTTGACCATATTCCCGAACCTCAGCCATCGGACTGCTTAAACATTTGATGATCATATTTTCCAGGCTTCGGGCATTTACCGTCATACCCAGTTGTGTTTTAGTGGCTAAGGAAATTACGTAGCGGGCATCTTCTTTTGCCAGTACTTCCAGGCTTCGATGGTTCATCTGGTCGGTAGCCAGCTCTTTATATTTTTCAAAAAAGTATGGACGCAAAGTGTCATACAGCTTGAAATAAGTCTTATTCTGTTCTTTGATTAAAAGGCTATATTCTTTTTCTAAAGCCGTTCCGCTTATTTCTTCCGGAACGACGAAGTCATCTTCAAAAAGAACATAGCGTTGAGATTTCTCGGTGTAAGAAGCTAATCGGAAATGCTCAATGGTCTCTGTCGCTAATCGAGAAACCTCCAAAATGTCAAAGTTGAAAACCGCATGTTCAGCCACTGAACCGTGGCCTAATCCAAAAATAATATTTTGATTCGACTTTCTCGCCAAATCGACTTCCTGCCGGGCGATTTCGCGAAGTTCATTCACCGGTCTTGGATTGCGACTAATTCTCGCGTATGCGGCGGAGATAGTCTCAGGGGTAAGATTATTTCTTTTCCATAGTTTTAAGGCTTCTTGCTGTAAAGAATGGATAGTATGTCTTTTCGTTTTGGGATCAAGCGAATTAAAAAAGGGTTCATCCAGCCGTTCGGCAACCTGCTGGACGAACGCCTTCAATTCTTTTATCGTCTCAATATCAAGATTAAGCCCGGCAAGAATAATTTTCATGAAAAATAAAATATGCTTTTATATGAAAAATTATTTTAATTTTTTCAAGCGCTCCGCAGCTTCTTTCTTATATCCATCATCATCTGCATCTTTTTTGGGAAGCTCCAGAACTTTTTTATATTCAGCAATGGCATTATCTTTCTGGTTTAGTTCCTCGTAAGTTAGGCCTAATTCAAGGTGATGATTGATATGTCCAGGATTTAGATCGATGGCTTTTCGAAAGCATTCAGCCGAAGCTTCTACCGAGGCTTCTTTTGGAACACCTCCCAAAAAGATGTTGGCAAAATTGCGCTGCACCCAATTCAGAGTAGCCATTTTGCGGTGCCAGCGACCCAAAACATGCCAGGCAATATCATCATTGGGGTCCAATGCCAGGGATTTATCCACCGCTGCTTTCACATCTTTGGATAGTTGAACCTGTTCCTTTTTGCCGGCATCCAGCGCCACACGACCAATGGCAACACTTAAATAGAGGAAACCCTTTGATCCCTGTGGATTAACTTCGGTTGCTTTCTGAGCGTACTCTTCTGCTTTCTTATAATAGATTTTCCGTTGTTCCACATCCGTTAATGTTTCACCCACATCGACATAAGCCCGCGATAATTTCCATAAAGCCTCGTAATTTGTCGGATCCTGGGAAACAGCTTTTGAATAATAATCCAGCGCCGACTTGTTGTCGAAAGAATCGTATGCCTGATCTCCCATTGCTATTAAGGTTTCAATATCCTGGGAGAAGACGGCGGACTGAACGACGAACATAATGAAAATGATCGAGAAACAACTCATCAACCTGTTCATAAGACCTCCTGGTTTTAATGGTAGAAAAGTAAAATGGTCAATCTTTATAACACAATTGCTTATTGAATCAATTCTGCCTTGATAATCCTGTCGTAGATCGCCAGCCGATCAATCACTTCCATTCCGGAAACTATCTTTCCAAAGGCCGTGTGGCGACCGTTCAAGTGAGGTTGCGGTGTCTGGGTGATAAAAAACTGGCTTCCACCCGTATCCTTGCCGGCATGCGCCATTCCTACTATACCTCGCTCGTAGAAAATGTCATTATATTCGCAGGGAATGGTATAACCGGGGCCGCCCCATCCATCCCCGCGCGGATCACCAGCCTGAACCACAAATCCGGGAACAACTCGATGAAAATATATGCCGTTATAGAACCCCTTATTTACTAATTCAATAAAGTTTGAAACTGTTAGCGGTGCCTTTCCTGGAAATAGTACCATGGTGAATTCTCCTTTATTGGTGGAGAATCTTACTCTGGGCTGAAAATTATCCTGGATAATCGGGAAATGGTAACGCGTTGTAGGCGGGCTGTCAGGGCGCTGAGTGAATGGATAATCTGGGTATAATCTGACCAGTGCCTGGCGAGCAGTTTTTCTGATAGATGAATAGGGACTCTGCGCTTCCTTTTCCAACAGTGGACGTGATTTCGGATGCGGAATACTGTCGAGAGCGGATAAAATAGCCACCATGGGTTCTAAATCACCCGGTGCCTTGAAGTGATCGTAAGCTTTCAGTAGCGGTTGCACCAGAGAGGTATCGGCGAGCCGGGCAAATTTTTCGGCCACTATAGTGGTAATGATGGGATCATATAATTTAAGTTTATCGAGGAAAAGAGAAATCGGCACTCCGGATCGGTTGGCCAGAGATTCCAGAACCAGGGTGAGTTGAGCTTTTTCATCACTTTCTGCTAATTGTTGAAGTATCCGTGTGGCTTCCTGGTTTTCGATTTGTCCCAGAGCCTGAATATAGTAATTTGTGGCTGGCCACTTCAATTCTGATATGGTATGTTTAATTTTATTCAGAGCATCTTTTGGACGCCATCGAGCCAGTTGCTGCAAAGCCATTCCTTTCTCTCTCCAATCAGACCCATTTTCAAAAATAGAATTGAGAAAAGTTAGGGCATCCGGATGTTGATAGGCCGCCAGGGTTTGAATGGCAGTTGCTCTTACTTGCTCGTTTTGATCTGTGCAAAGTGATCTTACCTCAGCAATCAGTTGAGCAGGAGTCAGGGCTTCACAGACCTGCAGGGCAGCCAATCTAATAAACCATACGGAATCCTGTAAACATTGCTGGAGAAGAGTTTCATATTCACTTGAATGAATAATTTTAGCGGTGGTCTGAAACAACTCCGTGCGCTGGTGGATTTTAGTGGAAGGCGAATGGAGATAACCGATAATAGCTGCCTGTGCTTTCAAGGAAAAATAGCGGGTCATGGAATCGTGAAACGTCATCGATTCAATGAGAGGTTTCAATTCAGATAGAGAACCGCAGCGATACAATCCATAGGCACAGCGCCAGCGAACGGCAGGATTGTTGGTTGATAGCAAAAGAGAGCTTAGACTATTTGCATATTCGAAGGGAGGATAGCCGCGATAGGCCAGCATGGCGAAGCTGATAGCGCCGGTTTGTTCCATAATAGGGTCAGTACTCTCTAAAGCATTACGGATCAGGGGAAAAGATTTTGCACTTCCCACTTTTCCCAGGGCCTCGGTTAGTTTATAGCGAATAAATGTATTCTTTTCATAGGGGAGAAAGGAAAGAACGGGCTCTTCGGCTTTTGTGCTGAAGAACTGGCCGATAGCAAAAGCTGCTTTATACCTCACCGAGTCATTTTTATCTGATAATCGATTAGCGATCCAGGCAATGGTGGTTGTATCCTGGATTCTCCCCAGGGATTCCACCGCTGTTCCACGAACCTTTGGATCCTTGCTGTTTAGCCAGCCGATAAATTTTGTACCGTCAATGATTCGGCGGTATTCTAATTCTTTTATTTCCCGCAAGAGATTCTGATTTGAACCATGGCAGGAAAGGAAGACAAGTGTTACCAGGAAAAAAAATACAGCTCTGTACATCAATTCTCACCAAAATTATTGGCAAAAGATCGACAATTTTTAAGGCTGAATCAAGTTTAAGTTAATACCATCCTCTGACTGGTGCCTTGCCATCAGTGACATGAGTAAATCTCAATTTAGAGAGCGGATAGTACAAACCTTCTTGAAAACAGATTTATTTTTATCTGTAAAAATCAATAAAAATTTTATTTGAAAAGCCGACTCACCATTAAAAGAATAAAAGCTTTATGAAAAAGGTATTTTCGTAATTATCTTTTGCAGATTTTATTCCGAAGAAAGGAGCGTTGATGAAAAAAAGTTATGTGTTTTTACTGGGGCTGGGTTTAATGGTGCTGGTCTGCAGTCGTGATGGAAGTAAACTTAAGAAAGGTACTCCCGAATACGATTTTGCCAAGAGGATTTCGGCGACTTTGCCATATTTCGATCCAGATCAGAATAAAGTAGTGGCAACCACCAATAGTTTTAAAGTTACCAGCGGAGAGGTCTTAAAAAATATCTATAATAATATGGGCAAGGGAGTCACTCGTTTTTATTCCTTGGATTCTGCCAATCTTAAAGAAGTTTTAAAAAATAGTGTGAAAGAGTACGTCGACAAGAAGCTTTTGCTGGAAGCAGCAAAAGAGGAGAAAATTGAACCGTCATCGGCCAGGTTCGATAGCATTATGCAGATGCAATATCGTCGTCATGGATCCCGGGAAAAATTTATTGAATTACTGAATCAGAACGGTGTTAGTATCGATTTTGTTGAACAGCAGATCAAAGAGTCAGTGATTATTGAGGAATTTCTGGAAAAAATTCTTGGTGAAAGAGCAGCGGTCAGCGAAGAAGATATCCAGAAAGAATATAATGGTGATAAAACAGCTACTGTTCGCCATATCCTGCTGTTAACTCAGGGGAAAAGTGATTCTGAAAAAGCGATGATTTATCAGAAGATGGAGGGAATTCTCCAGCGGGCAAGAAGTGGTGAGGATTTTGCCAAATTGGCCCAAAATTATTCCGAAGATCCAGGTTCGAAAGATCGGGGTGGCTTATATGAGAATTTCAACCGCAGGGATATGGTTGAGCCGTTTGCTGAAGCAGCCTTTTCGGTGCCTGTGGGTGAGATAAGCGACATCGTCGAAACCAACTACGGGTATCATATTATTAAGGTTGAGGAGAGGCGGAAAGAGACCCGGCCGATTGAAGAAGTACGACCCCAAATTGAAAGACAACTGGCACAGGAAAAACGCCGAGAAGTTTATTTTCAGTTTTTAGACGAACTGCACCAGAAGGCTCAGTTCCAATTATCTGAATTTTAATTCGTGGTTGGCAAATTTCTTGCCGAATGTTAAACGATCAATCGGTAGACAAACGGTATGATGAATCGAATAGCTGATTGTGAACGATTAAATAGCGACCATATTCAGTAAGAGATAGAATTTCATTATATAGAATCTAATCAGCCGTTTATATAAAACCGCATAATGGGTCGGGTTGGTGATCGCCGGGCGACTTCCTGAAAGCCTGCTTTGCGAAAAGTTGAAGCAAAGCCCGTATAGGCAAATACCGCCGGCATCTGCTTTTTTTGAGGTTCAACAGGATAGGCCTCAATAATTTTTGCTCCCCGATGTCGAGCAAAATCTATGGCCGCTTTTATAAGTTGGCCGGTGAGGCCGCTCCGCCGATGTTCTTTAGAAATAAAGAAACAGACAATGCTCCACACTGGTTGGTTATCGATGGGTTTAAGTATCCGTGAGTTCAGCAGAACCGGGAAGTCTTCCCGCGGTGCTATTGAACACCAGCCCACAGCTTTTCCTCGCTGACAGGCCAGAAGGCCGGGAATTTTACCGGATTCAACCAGTTTCTTCATCGCTTGGCGGTTGCCTTCACCTTTTTGCCGATTGAAATCCGATCGTTTTATTCTCCACCACATACACCAGCATCCTCCACAGGCACCGCGTTTTCCAAATAGTTCTTCAAAATCGTTCCAGTGATCCCTATTTAAAGGGAAAAATTCAAAAGGGTTTGAGGAATTCATTTTAAGGCGGCTCACAAAATCTATTTGTTTGCTGTTCATTTCATCGATGAATTTTTATTTTGCGCCACCAACCGCATTCTTGGTTGATTTCTTTACCATATACATTGCCGCATCCGCTTTTAGGAGGAGATCTTTTACAGTCATGGCATCGTCCGGAAAAGTTGCTAATCCAAAACTGGCTGTTATTTTCACCGGCGTCTTTTCCTCATTCAGAAAACTAGAATGACGTAAATGGGTTAGAATTGTTTCTGCCAGCTGACCGGCCCGTTTCTTATCTCTTCCCGGCATGATGATAATATATTCATCTCCTCCGTATTTCATCAGCATATCCGGTTTGGAAAGGCAATGCTGAATCGCCTGTCCAATTTCTTTTAACACTTTTGACCCTGCCAGATGCCCAAAAGAATCGACGATGCTTTTAAAATTATCAATGTCTATGAAAGCCAGACTGAGCGGTTGCCCACTCTTCCGGGAAGTTTGTAATAGTCCCGGAAGTATCTGGTACATATAACGACAATTGTATAGCCCGGTGTACTCATCGGTAATACTCATTTGATGGATTTTAGCGATGTACTGTGAATTCTCGATAGCAATGGCCGCATAATCGGCCAGAATGGTGAGCAGCGGTAATTTTTTCTGGAGGAACTGGTCTGGATTTTTCATATTGACCACTTCTATGACGCCTAAAACTTTCCCGTGAGATTTCAGGGGAAGAGCAATGATGGAGCGTGTCGTAAAGCCGGTGCGTCGATCCACTTCCCGGAAAATTCGCGGATCGTTCTCAGCATGATCAATATAGATGGGTTTTCCACTTTGAGCGACTTCACCGGCAATACCTTTTCCCAGTGGAATGCGGACATTTGCCACCAGTTTTTTGTCGATGCCCACCACCACCTCGAAGTGTAATTCCTTTTTCTCTTCATCCAGG
>CAYMXZ010000169.1:0-7698 GCA_964394475.1 uncultured Caldithrix sp.
TTTTCTTCAAGCGGTGAGTTGGAACGGTTTACATAACCATATTGAAATTATCGGGAATGATCTGTCTGGATCGACAACCGTCCCCATTTATTTCAACGCCAATAAAGGATTGGTGGCAGAAAACCATATCCACCCAATTTATGCTACCCATGGTATTTATGTGATGCATGGTGATAGCAATGTGATTAGAAATAATTTTATTTCAGGTATCGATAAATATGGGATTCATATCTATGATGAAAAGAAATATGACCATCCAACGAAAATTACTAACCTACTGGTAGAATATAATTTTGTCGATGGATCAAAAAGTCGCTCCGGGATTATCCTGTCGGCAGGGGAGAGTATCGATTATAGCATTGAAATCGAAGGAGTTGTGATTCGTAATAATGTGGTTATCAATAATGCCGAGGATGGAATAACTATCAGGTACTATGGCAAAGTTAGAAATGTTGAGATCAGTCATAATACTATTGATGGGAACAAGGCGTATGGTTTGCGAATTTCAGCCAGAGATGTGGATAATGTAACGGTTAAAAATAATATTTTCTCTTATAACAGAGAACAGATAGCCGTCTCCAGCAAAATGAATTCTTTTGTTATCAATCATAATCTATATTGGCCACCATTGTCCTTACATTTGAAAACTCTCGATTCCCATCCTGTTTTTGCCGATCCGCTGTTTGTGGATAAACAAAAAAGAAATTTTAAGCTTCAGCCCGACAGCCCGGCGATAGATGCTGGGGTTGATACCGGTCTGTATTTTTCTGGATCGGCACCTGATTTAGGAGCCTTCGAATTTGATTTATTTTCACCATCAGTGAAAGAATGATATGTTCCCGGGTCATTTTTACTGATAGGAAGATGTTTTTGCTCTTTTTTGTTTTTACCCGGGTTATGGAAGATGCGCTCTCTGCTATATCTATTTAAAAACAACCATTGGTTATATTTTTTTATATGATTATTGCTTTAGCTCCGAAAAGATGTTATGAAAATTGAATATTTACCTGCTGATTTTTGTAAAAAATAAAACATTTACCTAACATGTCTTTTTTTCGTGTATCCTATCCCTTTACCCCTTTCCCTACTGGTACGGAAAGGGGGTGGGGTTAGGGTAAAATGACTGCCAAAATCAATTATCAATGGACAGGTACGATAATACTCCACATTCAATGTAAGGTGTAAATAAAATGACTTCTACATTTTGCATGTACTCAATTCTTTGTGAATACTGGTATGACCTTCAAATTTTTAGGAGCTGAATCAATAATCATAATTTTTTATAAGAGAAAAACACTGATATAATAATGAACAATTTCAAAGGCGTACTTTCTGGAATTTTCTCGACTGTTCTTCTGGTTCTGGGAATATTTTTCCTAATGACCACTGGCCGCACTGAATTCCCCTCAGAGGACTATTCATCTCCCTTAGAAAAACAGATCAGATCGGGCCAAACTTCCACGGCGGCAGAAATTGTTCCCTATCATCCCAGGGTTTGGTTGAGGGGAGCGCCAGACTGGGATCATGATATCTTTGGAAGCTTTGCCTGGCGAATTGTGCATGGACCTGCCATGAGTGTACGTTTTCCCGCCTTTGCCCATGATGATCTAAAATATATCTTTTATTTTACCGCAGAGGTCGCAGATAAATATTTTAATGATATCAGCTGGCACGATACGCATCTTCGGTTATTATCGCTTATAACCACTGGCAAGTCGGTGCGAATGAAAAAGGAGTGGAATCTTCCGCCTGATTTGCCAGGCACTTCCCAGAATCCGGATTATCATCCGCGACATACTGCGGATGAATATTATATTCGGGCAAAAGAGAAACTGCTTTTTCTGGCAAATTCCTCCGCTGGACGAATCCATTCCGATTTTATGGTTCAGGTCGGAGCCGCTGCCTATGATTGGTTAATGGGTGAGACCCTGGAAAATGGTGAACCAGTTTTATCCGATAAAGAACGCCGGATATTGCAAAATAGACTCATCGCCCACGCTGATTTTTTAAAGAAACAGTGCAGTGGAAAAGAACATTTTTTCCAATCCAGTGAAATTTATAATTATATGTATCCCCAAGTCGGATTCGCACTGTATGAACCAGATGGTCGATTTATTGATCCTGAACACAATCAAAAGGCGAAAGAATATTTAGATGATTTTGATCGGTATTGGATCGGAAAGATTTTGCCTGCTTTAAATACCCAGGGTGGAGATGGGGGTTGGCATGGCGGCATTACCAGGACGATCGGTAGACCGGGCATGCAGGGTGGAACACCTGCCGATAATACCGTACCCATTGTTATTGCTCCGCTTTTATTCGCGCATTTCACGGCGACAGGAAGAGAAATCGAGGAATCAGTCTTCTCAACCGGATGTATCAAGAATTTTACACTCTGGCAACTCTATATGATACCACCATGCAAAATAGGGGAAGCAACTTATTATTCGATTGGTGGAGTTTGGAAACCCGATAATCGTTCACCCTGGACATTCCCGCGTCAGATGTTTGCCCGCCGCCGGGCTTCAAAAGATCCTGACCAGCTCAAATTGGCGGAGTTAGGCGCCTGGTTGGGTTATCAACAGGCAAATTTTTGTATTGGTTACGGAGGATCCTGGGATAATGAAAACCGCTTAATATTTGAGGATAATTGGGTTAATCCGAGGAATCCAGAACGGCTGGGATACGGAACTCAGCATTTCAAAAAGTTGGGATGGGTGTTCCTGAGAGAGAAATTCACCAAACCAACCGATATCTCCGCCATTTTTGTGTGTCAGGCATATCGCTGGTCTCATTTAGATCAGGTAACACAAAATTCAATCTATATCGGAAGAAATGAGGATTTAATTACCGGTTGGGATAATACCATCTGGATTGATGAAGATGGACGACGATCTATCGAAAAATTTCCAACTATCAGTGATGGCACGGAAGCATATGCTCCAGGTTCTGAATATGATATTGGTCCTGGAATACAAAGCTATCTGAATAATGACCAATATAGCTATGTTTTTGGAGATGCTTCAAATGCGTATGAGAAGGACAAATTGAAAAAATATACTCGCGAAATTGTGTATCTAAAACCGGCCATCTTTATCATCTTTGACCAGGTGGAAACAAGGCAGACTGGATATAAAAAGAGTTGGGTCATCCATCCTTCCGCTGCGCCCCAATCCATTGACAATTCTCTGACGGTTATTCAAAATGGTTCCAGTGCTCTCTGGATAAAGAGGCTCCTACCAGTCCACGTGAATCAACGTCTGGACGTTGATCTCATTGAAGTGTCACCCGGTCAATCTGCTCTAAAAGATCAATTTTTATATGTCATGCAGGTTACGAATTCAAATGTGTCGAAAGATTCTCCTGAAGTAGTAGCTGATCAGGCGACTCTGATTTCAGATGCCAATATAATAGGTATTCAAATTGATAAATGGGAAGTGGTGTTTAACGCCAATAATACTCCGGATATATCCGTTAAAGCATTTATAAAAAAGAAGGAATAGAAAAAATTAATCTGCAACGTTGGACTAAAAAGAACTGAAATATCAGTTATTACTCCTATCCACTATCAAACTAAAACGTGAAAGCCATCACTGCGATGGCTTTTCTGCTTTATAGTAAATACTTCACACTATTTACAAAAATACTTTCAATAATCGATACTCGAGCTGATGGATATTTTAAATACAGTTTTATCCAACAACTAAAACTGGAGCCGACTCCTCAACAATGATTAACAAAATATAACAAAAAATTCCAGAGTGTTGATTAAAAAATGAAAATTGAGTATCTTGCAGTGTAATTCCTGGAAGGGAAAATTAAATAGTAAACATGGAAATATTAAACCGGACATCATTCTCTGCCAGAGACTGAATCAATAAAGAGGAGAACCCCATGAACGGTTTCAAGAAAATGAATAGAAGAGATTTTGTTCAAACCACCTTGTTGGGAGGATTAGCTACCCTTATACCATTTAAAAGCAAGGGTATGGCAAGATTGGGGAGTGATGATCCCGCTCAGGTGAAAATACAGTATCGTTCTCTGGGGAAGACCGGCCTGAAAGTATCCACTGTTGGTTTCGGAGCCATGATTACATCGGATCCGACTGTCATTCACCACGCATTGGATCTGGGTATAAATTATATCGATACGGCCTCCAGTTATATGAGAGGGAATAATGAAATTTTAGTTGGCAGCGTGTTGAAGACCCGACGGAAGGAGGCTTATATCGCGACCAAAACCAAGCTGGGAACAGAAGAAGCGATGATGGAATCCGTTACGAATAGCCTGAAAAAACTCCAAACGGATGTTATTGATGTTATTCAACTTCATGGATTAAATAGTAAGAACCAGGTGTTAAATCAAGAGTATATGAAGGCGCTAGATAAAATGAGAAAAAAAGGAATGGTGCGATTTGTCGGATTTTCTACTCATGATAATCAGGCTGAATGTTTGCTGGCCGCCATTGAGGCAAAATTTTATGATATGGTTTTAGTGGCTTATAATTTTAGTTCGGATCCCGCCATTGGCGAAGCGATTAAAAAAGCGGGGGAGGCGGGGATTGGAATTGTAGCCATGAAAACTCAGGCTGGAGGTTATCAGGGAAAAGATCGAGGAGAGTGGAGTCCCCATCAGGCGGCCTTACGTTGGGTACTAAAAAATCCTTATATTGCTACTACTATCCCCAGCATGACCTCCTTTGCCCAGGTGGACGAGAACTTTGCGGCGATGAAATAAGCCTATAGCTCCCATGATGAAAAGATTTTACAGCGCTATGCTGATTTATATCAAACCGAAATCTGTCGAATGTGCGGTTCCTGCCGAAATAAATGTCCGCAGGGTATTCCCATTCAAGATGTTAATCGATGTCTCATGTATGCCGATGGTTATCGTAATTTTGATCTGGCGCTTCAGACCTTTTCAGAAATATCAACAAAGTTTCCAGCAAGTGCCTGTAGCGATTGTGGGGCATGTCAGGTAAAATGCAAGTATTCTTTAAATATTCCCGAACGCGTTCAGCGGGCGAAAGAACTTTTCGCTGCGACAATTGTCTGAGAATATGATGCGATCACTAATTATTTTTCTTATGATCATTTTATTTTCATTTGATTTTGGAACACCAGCAGAATCGCTAACGCCGGAAGGTATGCTTCCCGAAATTAAAGGGTGGCAACTTACAGAACCCCCTCGTTTTTACACTAAAGAAAATCTCTATGAATATATTGATGGAAATTGTGAGCTGTATTTTTCATATGGATTTGTGAAACTCCTCAATGCCTTTTATCACAATATCGCTGATTCTTCGCAAGAGATATCTGTGGATATGTATGATATGGGGACAAGCCTTCAGGCGTTTGGGGTTTATTCTTCCATGATCCACCCAGATTATGAGTATGATCGGATAGGCGTTGAAGCCATCCTTTCCTCTCAGGAAATACGCTTTTGGCAAAATCAATATGAAGTGGAAATACGCAGCAATTTTAGCGAAAATTCAATTCATATCATGAAGCAATTTGCCTCCACTATTTCTCAAAAAATTCCAGCTGGTGAACGATTACCAGAGTTTCGATGGCTGGTTCCTGAAAATCAGCTTCCTCATACTCTCAAGTATATCGCCACCGGTTTTCTGGGACAGGATTCTTTACCCGGAGGTTTTGAAGCTCAATACGAGATAAATGATATCGTCATTAAAGGTTTTGTCATTAATTGCCAAAATACTGATTGGAGTAAAAAATATCTGAGCTATCTGCTGCGAACGCAACATCAATTCCAAGATATTCAGATAGAAGATATTGTGGATGGTTTTCGTTCTTTCCATCGGTATACGGGATATATGGTGGTCAAACAATTCGACCGCTGGCTATATGGTGCCATTTCTGAATCAAATAGGGAGGCAGGCGACTATTTAGCAGAAAAAATTAGACATCATCTGTATTCTATTAATAACTAACCCCCGCGAGATCTTTCAGTACTTCCTTTTTAATTATTTATTTTCTGTATTACTGTTTTTGTAGGCCTGATTCAGCAGAGTGATTGGGTGCATCACCTGTATTTTTGAATTTACTTTTTTAAGTCCATAAGCAATCTGTCCCATACAGCCTGGATTAGCGGTGAGTAAAATATCCGCTTCGGTTTTCAGGATATTCTTTATCTTGCGCTCCAGAATTTTCATCGAATCTTCGTATCGAATTAAATTATAAATACCCGCGCTTCCACAACACCAGCTGGCTTCTTCTAATTCCACATATTCTACTCCCGGAATACTTCGGATCAGTTCACGCGGCGGTTGACTGATTTTCTGAGTATGTAACAAATGGCACGCATCATGGTAGGTGACTTTACAGGGGAGCGGTTTAGCTGGTTTTTTAAAATGAATCTCCATTAAAAATTCATTCACATCTCTGGTGATGGCAGAAATCCTGGCAGCTTTTTGATAATATTCCTTATCGGAAAGAAAAAGCTGGGCGTATTCCTTCATGAAAGCGCTGCATCCGGCGGAATTAATAACAATAGCATCCAGATGCAGGTCATCAAAAATATCTATATTTTGACGGGCTAATTTTTTAGCAATTTCAAAGTCACCGTTATGAGCAGCTAATGAACCACAACACACCTGATTTTTAGGAGTTATAATTTCGCAGTTGTTGTGTTGCAGGACTTCAATTGTATCCTGATTGATTTCGGCAAACATAATATTCATCAAACATCCCGAAAGCATTCCTACCCGATAGGCGGGTTTGTTTTCGGACACGATCTTTTCCGGAATGGTTTCGTCGAAAAAATATTCAGAAATCCGGGGTGCTAATTCTTGCATTCTTACCAGCTTTTCAGGAATAATTCGAAATAAACCAATTTTAGTGAAGAATGGCTCCAGTTGTTTTTGATAAAAGCGAATGAGTCGGGCTAAAAATTTTAATCTTTTAAATGAGGTGAAGACGTAGCGGAAAAAGAATTTTTTAATCCAGAAACCAGATTCCTTTCTGGAGGAATAGATTTGCGCTCTGGCGGCTTCTACCAGTTGGCCATATTTCACACCGGCCGGGCACACCGAAACACAGGCCTGACAATCCAGACAGAAATACATTTCATCAATAAAAGTTTTGGATAATGGTATTCGGCCCGCGGCGTATTCTTTTATCAGGCGGATGCGGCCTCGTGGAGAAGAGCGTTCAATTCCGGTAAGATTATAGGTGGGGCAGACCGGCAAACATAATCCGCAGTGCATGCACTGCGTCAGGATATCTTCATCCGGAATTTCCACCCGGGCAATATAGCCGGACGGTTTTACATCGATGCTGGCACTTTTTTCTGATTTCATATATAAGTCAGTCAATGATTTCATGTAGATAATTGCTTCAGCCTGCGGTTTTTGAAGAAGGTGACGGCATCAGGCTTTCACATTTGGGAGAATAGTCAAAAATTTTCCCCGGGTTTAAAATCCCATTTGGATCAAGCATTTCTTTTAAAGTGTGCATCACCTTCATGGAACCGGTATCGAACCACTGTTTGAGGAATTCTTTTTTAGCCAAACCAACGCCATGTTCGCCTGT
Source organism: uncultured Caldithrix sp. (assembly GCA_964394475.1). Classification (GTDB taxonomy): domain Bacteria; phylum Calditrichota; class Calditrichia; order RBG-13-44-9; family RBG-13-44-9; genus RQOF01. Next base: position 7,551 of record CAYMXZ010000169.1, read on the forward strand.
AATGGTACCGCCCAGTTCAATAGTTGTCTGAAAAATTTCTCGGAAAGCGGCTTCCACTCGTTGAATTTCTTCTGCATTTCGTTCATCAGTCAAGCCAGTAGGGTGAAGGTTCCCGTCACCCGCATGTCCGAAATTGGCGATCTGTACC
>CAYMXZ010000170.1:0-7633 GCA_964394475.1 uncultured Caldithrix sp.
AATTTCAGCCTCGTCTCTCACTCCACCCAGAGAAATTCGCACAAATTTACGCCCCATGGCATCAGCAATCGATCTTCCTAAAGAAGTTTTGCCCACTCCGGGAGGTCCTACAAAGCATAAGATGGGACCACGCATATCGTTTTTAAGTTTCCGAACCGCCAGATATTCCAGAATTCTCTTTTTTACTTTATCTAATCCATAATGATCGGCATTTAATTTTTTCTGGACGGATTCAATATCCAGATTATCTTCGGTCGTTTTATTCCAGGGAAGTTCAATGAGCCAGTCTAAATAGCTTCGGGAAACAGTATACTCAGCCGAAGCAGGGTGCATGCGGCTCAGTCGATCTAATTCTTTTTCTGCAACTTTTTGAACCTCTTCAGGCAAATCAGCCTGCTCTAATTTCTTTTTCAGATCTCCCAGGTCACTGGTTTCATCATATTCACCCAGTTCCTTCTGAATAGCTTTCAACTGCTGGCGGAGATACATTTCCCGCTGACTTTTGCTAATTTCGTCCTGGACTTCATTTTGAATCTTTTTCCCTAATTCCAGAGTCTGTAAATATTTATTAAAAATATAGGTGGCTTTTTTCAGTCTTTCTTCGATATCATAAATTTCCAGAATCTCTTGCTTTTCATGGATAGGAATATTGGAGAAAGCAATAACCACATCTGCCACAATACCCGGATCTTGCACATTGGCAATCATGGCCTGGTGCTCATTGGTGATCTCGGGAGCCAATTCGGCGGCCTGTTGAAAAAGATTTTTTAAATTAGTGGCAAAGGCTTCCGTCTTTAGCGGATCTTTTGGAGGAATATCTTCTTTAATTTCTCTGGTTGCCACGAAATAGGGAGTAGTCTGAATATAGCTTTTAGCCTCGAAACGGCTGATTCCCTGGATGAATGCGCTTTTACTGCCATCTGGTAAATCAATGACTTTAAGAATGCGAGCGATAGTACCCACCTGATACATATCCACCGGAGCCGGGTCGTCCAGAGTGCCGTCACGCTGGGCAATAACCCCAATAATATTGTTCCCTTTTATCGCATCATCAATCAATTTAATCGATTTGGGCCGACCAATGGCCAAAGGAATGAATTGATGAGGGAAAAAGACGGTGTTTCGTACCGGAATAATCGGAATACTTTCCGGAATATTTATGATTTCCTTCCCTTTATCTACCTTGATCATTTTTCTCACCTCAAATTTTTATCGATGTTTTATGAATTAATCAATCGTCGAGTTAATAGTAATCTCAAAACGGTCATTGGTATTTTCCATTTTTATTAACTCTATTTTTATTCGAATAAATAATAACAAAATCAATGCCAAAGCTTTTTAATTTAAATAAACTATTGATATATATATATTTACGAAAATTTCTGAAAGGGGAAATTATCTTGACAATCTGGCTGACATTGATAGTTTATGTCATTTTTTAGGGAGAATCAGGCAATCTGGCAGAGATTATGGCTCTGAGATATTTTAGGATTTTAATTAAAAATTCCAGGAATGACCGCACCGCACTTTTTACATTTTGTATGTTCTAACCCGATGCATTCGGTGTGATACCAGGATCGGCGAATCAGCAGAGTGGAACAATTATGACAATAGGTATTATTGCCCTCCGTATCACTGATATTTCCCACATATACATATTTTATTCCCAGCTTCATGGCTAATCGTCTAAATTTGATAAGCGTACTTGGAGTAGTTGGAGGAACATGGGTGAGTTTGAACTCGGGATGAAAAGCACTGAAGTGTAAAGGTACGAAAGGTCCTAATTCCTGTAATATCCATTCACACAATGCGGTGACATCTTTTTCCTGGTCATTATAGGTTGGGATAACGAGATTGGTGATTTCTATCCACTTATTTAATTGTTTGAGTCGTTTTAGACAATCCAGTACCGGTTGCAGGTGGGAGAGGGTCAACTTGGAATAGAACTGTTCAGAAAAAGCTTTAAGATCAACATTCGCAGCATCGATATGTTGATACACCTGGTCGATGACTTCTAAGGTGATATAACCATTGGTGACCATTACATTTTTTAATTTCATGGGTTGACTCAATCGAGCAGTATCCATAACATATTCAGCAAAAATAGTAGGTTCATTATAGGTGTAGGCAATACTTTCCGTCTTATAATGAACAGCCATTTGAACCACCCGTTCGGGTGGGAGATAAATAGAGCGTTCTTCCTCAAATTTTGTATCAGATAAATTCCAATTCTGGCAATATTTACAGGCCATATTGCAACCGGCAGTTCCTAATGATAGAATTTTAGTACCCGGTAAAAAATGAAATAGTGGTTTTTTCTCTACAGGGTCCACATTGACCGCATAAGGTTTTCCGTATACCAGACTCTTTAATTCCCCACCGATATTTTGGCGTACCTGGCAGAATCCAATCTGGCCTGGTTTTAATTTACAATAGCGCGGGCAAAGATAACATAAAATGCGCTTCTCATCTAAACGGCGATAAAATCGGGCTGTTTCCATAAATGTGTCACCATTTGATGGATGCAAAATAAACTAAAAACTATGAATTTGTCAACACCTAATTTTATCCTGCTCCCATATGAAGGAAGGTGAAAATTATTCATTTTGCTTCCTGAACAAATATTTTATGTCTTACCTTGATTTTGATGGATAGAATATGTATTATTTCCCAACTTTTTTGAATTCTATATGACACAATACCGATTTCCACTGGTCATTAAAATACTCAATTTTTTATTTGCGGTTGTTGCTTTATTAGCCATTATTTCTTTTTTTGCTGAATTTGGTTTTTATCTTTCCGAAAATAAAATTCACCTTCTCAACCTATTAAATTTTGTCATCATATTTTATTTTATTCTCTACTCAATTATTAAACTGGCTCTGGTACAGGATCGTTATCAATATCTGAAAAGCCACTGGTTCAATTATCTATTGGTTTTTCTTTTATTGGTAGAAACACTGGTGTTCCTTTTTTCACTGGATCCCCGTGTGTTTACGCACCTTCTAACGGGTAAAGGTTTGCTCAATATCTCCAAATTGTACATAGTCATTTTTCAGATCACCATTTTCCTCTCCGTTTTATCGTATGGATATAAAATCAATCAAAAAATTGCTTCACACCGATTTTATCCTGCCCGGGTTTTACTAATGAGTTTTGCAGTAATTATTTTTATTGGCACTGTCTTTTTAATTTTTCCTAAAGCAGTGAATCCGGGTCAAAAATTATCTCTGTTAGATGCGATTTTTACCTCGACCAGTGCTACCTGCGTGACGGGTTTAACGATAGCAGATACCGGTATCGTATTTAGTGCTTTCGGGCAAACCATAATTTTGATCCTTATTCAGATAGGAGGGTTGGGATTAATGACCTATGCCTCCTTTTTTGCTCTGATATTAGGACAAAATATTAGTCTAAGGGAAAAAATCCTGATGCGCGATGTGCTCAATACGCAAGGCATGGATGTGATAAGTCGTCTTCTCGTTTCAACCATAGTATTCACTTTTATTATAGAAGGAATAGGGGCAGTATTAATTTTTATTGGACTTGGTGCGAGTGAGTTGACTATCGGTGAGCGGATTTATTCCGGAATTTTTCACTCTATCTCAGCCTTCTGCAATGCCGGCTTTAGTATATATCCGGATAGTTTGATCAGCTTGCGACAAAACTATCTGGTGGTAAGTACAATAGCCTGTTTAATTATTCTTGGGGGATTGGGATTTCCGGTCATTTTAAATTTGTTAAGCGTGGGATTTTTTTCCAAGCAAACATCGTCTCGTAATATTTCGGTTCAAACACGCTTAGTCGTGGGTGTTTCAGGCATATTAATCATACTCGGAACGGTGTTTTTTTTAGCGGTGGAGAACCATCAAACGTTATTGAATATGTCCCGGACAGAAAAAGTATTCAATGCTTTCTTTCAATCGGTTACCGCCAGAACCGCCGGATTCAATACGGTAGACATTGCTGGAATAGCTCCCGCAACCGCTCTATTGATCATATTTTTGATGTTTGTGGGGGCCTCACCTGGATCGACGGGTGGAGGTATTAAAACCACAACTCTGGCTATCTTGCTGACGGGTGTTTGGTCAATTGTGAAAGGGCGTAATCGGGTGGAGCTGTTTAAAAAAGATATTCCCTTTATGGTTTTAAACCGCGCCATTATTATCTTTATTTTTTCCATCTTTTTTGTTTTTATCTGTACTCTGCTTTTAACCTTGTTCGAAAACTTGCCTTTTCTGGATCTGTTGTTTGAGACCGTCTCTGCTTTTGGAACTGTCGGCCTGTCGAGAGGAGTGACTCCTTTCCTTTCATGGGGGAGTAAATTCGTAATTATACTTTTAATGTTTTTTGGACGATTAGGTGCTCTTACTATTTCACTGGCCATCACCAGTCCCAAAGAGACCTATCATTATACCTATCCCTCCGAAAATGTTATGGTTGGTTAGCGCGATTGATCTTTTTTCAGAAATGAAAATACGCAATTTCCATTTACGAATTCCTCTATTCATTGCTTAACATTCCATTCATCATATTGGTCAGGATCCTTATCCCAATCGACCTTCTGTAATTTTGCCTCGAGTTCTTTTTTGTTCAATTCTACCACCTGCAATTCCTCTACTAAAAGATTAGCCTCTCCCGGCAGGCGCGATTGAACGCTTCCTTTTATCATGTAGGGTCCATAACTTTTTACTAAATGGCCGTAGGTACGATAGACTTTGGGGAACATTACCGCTTCACATAATCCATATCGATCTTCAAGAGTCAGGAATTTCATGTATTCCTGATTTTGAGTTTTCACTCGGCGACTGGTAACCAACCATCCTACAAAAATGATGGACGTCCCTTTGCGCGATTCTAATTCACGAGAAGAGGTTACTGTACTCCAATCAATTTTATCTTCAAATAATCCCAGGGGATGATCAGTAACAGTAAAATCTAAAATTTCCATCTCGCTGAGCAATCGCTGATAGGTATTATACGGAACAAGATGAACGTGCTGCAGTAGCGCTTCGGTAAGATTGCGATTTCGCTTATTCGCAAAGAAAAGTTTATTTTTCAAGAGCAAATAGGGCTCATTCGGATCAAGCGAGCGAAGTCCCCCGCATTTAATCAGATTTTTCACTTCACCCTCCCGCGGTTGAACCCGCTGTACAAAATCATAATAACTTGTAAAAGCTGAGCACTTTCTTTCCTTTATAATCTTTTCTTTGGTTTTATCTGTGAGCTCAAAGACCATATCCAATCCTACTCGAATGGAATTTCCCTGGCAGGTAAATTCTCGTTCGGAATAATTTACATCAGGAGCAAGCAGGTGAATCCCCATGCGACGGCATTCTTCGATATACACAGCTTTGGAATAGAATCCACCATGGTTGTTCAGCACGGCGGTCATATACTGCACCGGGAAATAATATTTTAAATAAGCGGTTTGATAAGCAATGACGCCGTAAGTGGCAGAGTGAGCCTTATTGAAACCGTATCCTACAAAATTAGCAAGGAATTTCCAGATTTCTTCAGCCTGCGTTTTCGTAAGCCCTCGCTGCTCCGCACCCCTGAGAAAATCATTCTGCATACTCAGCAGAGTTTTTCGATCCCGCGATTTGGTCATCGCTTTACGGAGAACGTCAGCCTGTGACAAACTAAAACCGGCCACCTCCACCGCCACTTGCATCACCTGCTCTTGATAGATGATATTTCCATACGTATCAGCCAGTGTTTTCTTTAACAAGGGATGAAGATAATCGACTTTCGCTATACCTGCTCGGCGCTGAATGTACTGATCTTTCATTCCACTGTTGGCTGCTCCTGGTCGAATCAGAGCTACGGCGGTGATGACATCATCCATTCCTTCAATTTGCATTTTTTTCAGTAATCCTCGCATGGCGGGACTCTCAGTTTGAAAACATCCTAAGCTTAAACCGGCACGCAACAGCGCGATGACATTGGGATCATTTTCCGGGATCATTCTCAAATCCAGCGGCGAAAGATGTTTGTTCTGACTATCCAGAAAAGGGAATTTTCCCGCCCGAAGATAGTGCTGAAAATCGCAGGCCACAATTTTACCTTTTTGGATATCGAATCGATAGATATTTCTCTCTGGCTGCTGATGTAAAACCTGACTGGATGGGGAAAATGTTGGGTATGGAATTTCTCCGGTGGGATTCTGAATCGTTGTCGTTTCGAGTGAGCCATCAGGCTCTTCAGCATTTTCAAAGGGAAGGAGTAACTTTCTGATTAATCTTAAACAATCGGTGATAATGCTCAGAGAACGCACCCCTAATAAGTCCATTTTCACCAATCCTAAAGGTTCGGTGGAGTACATATCATACTGTGAAACCACGATTCTTTTCCCGGCGACCTGCAGGGGAGTATAATAGGTAATCTTATCTGGTGCGATCAGTACTCCACCCGGATGAATGGATTGGTGCCGTGGGAAATCGGCAATCCGTTGCGCAATGCTTAACACCTGATGAAGTTGGGTGGTATTTTTTTGCAAATCCCGGCATTCGGGAACGGTTTCGATTGCCTGCTGAAGTTGATTTACGCCATAATGGGGGAGGTATTTGGTGATGGTGTTGATTTCATCTTCCGGAAAACCAAAAACACGAGCCACATCTCGGATGGAGGAGCGGAGTTGAAAGGTATTGAAGGTGCAGATCATCGCCGTTCGTTCCTCTCCGTATTTTTTATAAACATATTCCAGAACACGATCACGATTTTTCCAGCAGATGTCCAGATCAATATCGGGCGGATCGCTTCGTTCCGGGTTTAAGAACCGTTCGAAGTAAAGCTGATAGCGCAGTGGATCGACCTGGGTAATTCCCAGAACATAGGATACCACACTGTCGCCAGCTGAACCCCGTCCTACACAGGGGATCCCTTCCCGCTGACAGTAATCCACGATATCTTTGACAATCAGGAAATAATCGCTAAAACCTAATTCGTTAATAATATTCAACTCATAGCTGAGTCGATCAATCAGTTCCCGGGTGAGAGGGTGGTACCGTTTCTGAGCGCCCTCAAAAGCCAATTTCCACAAGCAAGAAAAGCTGGTCTCGCCAGCGGGCAAATCGATTTTAGGGAAAACGGGTTTCCCCAGTGAAAATTCAAAAGTGCACTCCCGGGCAATTTTTTCAGAATTGGCGATCGCCATCGGAAAGGCATGAAATAGTTTAGCCATCTCCTCTGGAGATTTTATATACTGTGCCTGACTGCCGGCGGTGTTTATCTTATCAAGCAAAGTATTTTGGTCGATAGCGTGGAGAACCCGACGAATCGCCCAATCTTCAGGAAAGCAGAAATGAACATCATTGGTGGCCACCAGTGGAATCTCTTGCGGCAGCGCAAGGTCTCGTAAACGAAGATTGATGAGAAAATCGTTCGGTATAAATTGTTGCAACTCAATGTAGAAATCCTGGCGAAAAACAGTTTTCAACTGTCGCGCATATCCTTCAGCAGCGGATAGATCATGCTTCTTTATGAGTTGCCAGAGTTTTCCGTGCTGACCACCGGCCAGAACAATTAAGCCATCGTGATGGCGAAAAACATCCGGCAAATCGAGCCGGAAATGCAGATGACCCCCCTGGAGTTGTCCACGTGAAAGCAACTGACATAGATGACGATATCCAAT
>CAYMXZ010000171.1:0-7619 GCA_964394475.1 uncultured Caldithrix sp.
TTTTAAAGCTTTGGAAGCACCATGGCGAATTTTCAATTGTGATATCACATCTCCAAAAATAATATTTGTTGTATAAAAACTATCTCCGTCATCAAGGTAAGCCTTGAATTGATCAGTAAACCGCTGATGTAAAGGATGAGAATTTTCGACCAAAATTAACCAGGCATCTTCATTAATAAAAATTTTCATGAATCCCCCCTACTCTTCTGTTATTCTCAATAATTTATAAAGGGGATTTTCACCAATAACAATATCCAGGCGGCGGGATTTAATTTTCTTCAGGCTGATCTCTACTTTATCGCCAGGTTTTAAATCAAATTTTTCACAGACCTCCGCTGGGATGGTGATGACATTATTACTTTTTACTTCACTGACAAAGGTTGTATAGCGCATTTTCACTCTTCTTTTTTTTAAAAAATAAGAATTTTGAAAACTGATTCCAAGATTATTTAACGATTCTTTTTTTGAAAAATTGAATTGTTTTCGGTATACCTACTTCCAGGGGGGTGGTTGGTTTCCATCCTAAATCTTTCCAGATAAATTCACTACTCAACAGGCTTCGTTTTTGTTCTCCTGGTTTCGCCGGGCCGTAAACTTCGCTCATATGAATGCCAGCGGCAGAAATGATATGCCTATAGAGCTGGACGACACTGGTTTCAACTCCCGTTCCAATATTGTAAATCTTATTATCGCCTTTTTCCAGAACCAACTCGTTCGCCTTCACCACATCTTCTACATAAACATAATCGCGCGTCTGTAATCCGTCACCATTGATGATCGGTTGTTTTCCAGTGAGTAACCGTTCAGAGAAAATAGCCACCACTCCAGCTTCTCCATGGGGATTCTGGCGAGGGCCGTACACATTGGCATATCTCAGGATGGTATAGGTTAATCCATAACTCTGTTGATAAAAATATAAATATTTTTCAGTGGTCAGTTTAGTGATTCCGTACGGCGATAATGGCCGTAATGGATGTTGTTCATCGGCCGGAAAATAATCCTGTTCACCATAGATTGCTCCTCCGGTGGAGGCAAAGATAAATTTTTTCACCCCAAATTTTATACAATTCTGCAGCAAATTTAAACCACCGAGTACATTGACGCGGGCATCATAGATCGGATCGGATACCGATTTTCGCACATCCATCTGTGCCGCATGATGATTGACTATCACCGGTTTTTCTTTTTGAAAAACATCGGCAATTTTCTCATCACAAATATCCATTTTATAAAATTGAGCCCGGGCAGGAATATTTTCTTCTCTGCCGGTAACCAAATTATCAATAATAATCACCCGATGTCCTAATTCGAGATAACGATCAGCAACATGTGAACCAATAAAACCCGCAGCTCCAGTGATTAAAATGTTCATATCATCCTTTCCAGTTAATATGTATCACTTTCTCAACTGCTCAAGAATCGGATACGTCTCCATTCCATTATCGATCTATAAGCAATTTTATTAATTCTTATTAAAATGATGTTCAGCTTATTTTAAGGATTGAATGACCCGTTGAGCGATATCCCGTCGATAATACATCCCCTCGAAATGAATTCGTTCGATATTGCGGTATACTCTATCTCTGGCTGTTTTTAGATCTTTATCCACAGCAGTCACACCTAAAACCCGACCTCCATTGGTCAGATACTGCGATCCATCCCGAGCCGTACCTGCATGAAAAACAAACACCCCTTTTTCCAGTTGATCTAAACCATGAATCACTTTTCCCTTTTCATATGCATCAGGATAACCACCAGCCGTAGCAATCACACAAATGGCACTGGCGTTTTTCACCGCCAGTTTATAATCTGTTAAAGTCTGACGGCTGACGGCTAAACACATTTCCAACAAATCAGATTCCAGCAAAGGCAAGACCACTTGAGTTTCCGGATCACCGAAACGGCAATTAAATTCCACGATCTTTGGTCCAGCTGTCGTCAACATTAAACCGCAATAAAGAACTCCCTGATAGGTAATACCCTCGCTGTGCAGACCGTTGAGAACTGGTTCTACAATTTCTATGATAGCCCGGTCATAGATATCTGGTGTGAGAAATGGGGTAGGTGCATAACTACCCATACCACCGGTGTTTTTGCCCCGATCGCCATCCAGAGCCCGTTTAAAATCCTGCGCAGGAGATAAAACCAGGTAATCCTTTCCATCGGTAATGACAAAAAGACTGGCCTCTTCTCCCTGCATAAATTCTTCAATTACGACCTGCTTACCCGCATCAGCAAAAATACGATCGACCATTATTGTTTTAAGCGCCTGCCTGGCTTCAGCAAGATCTGCACAGACTACACTTCCTTTTCCGGCGGCCAGACCATCGGCTTTAATCACTATTTTTGACTCCCGAAGAGTATCCAGATATTTTAAGGCCTGTTGATAGTTTGAGAATTCTTTAAAGGTAGCCGTTGGGATATTATATTTCTTCATAAAATTTTTTGCAAAAACTTTACTCCCTTCCAATTGTGCGGCTGCTTTTGATGGTCCAAACACTGGTATCTTTTGCGATTGTAAAAAATCAACAATCCCTTCCACCAGCGGTTGTTCCGGGCCAACGATGGTAAAATCAACTTCTTTTTCCCGGATAAAATGCACAATTTTTTCAAAGTCATGAAGTGGAAGAGAAAAGGTCTTCGCATCGACAGCAATTCCCGCATTACCCGGAATACAAAAAATCTCCTCAACTTCAGGGGATTGTTTCAGTTTCCAGATCAAAGCATGTTCTCGCCCACCGCCACCCAGAACTAAAAGTTTCATTCTCACTCCTACGATCTTAAGTTTAATTGGGATTTTTTCAGGATGTACTTTTCTCTTTCAATGATCAAACGGGTATATTCATCATTAGTAACCTCGGCTTTTTTAAGAGCCTTTAAGGCTTCCTCCCATTCTTTCAATTCACGCAAAACCCGCGCATAACCAATATATATCCAGGCCTTTTGAAAATCATCATCATACTTCTGCAGATCCGTTAGAAAAGATTCAAACAGCTGCCTTGATTTCAGAACCTGTCCCTGTTGAAATGCCAGACGTGCCTCCAAATCCCTGATTAAAAATACTAAATCAGGGTTTGCAACCGAGTATCTATTTTCATTTATGGTTTTTAAAAGCGCCTCTGTTTCAGTAACAGCTTGTGCGGTTTTAAATGTATACGCATGATTTTCGGCAACGATATAATCCCGCATCATTTTATCAAAAGGAGTTTTCGAATAGATTCTGGAAATGTAATACCAATATTGGGTTTCCTGATTATAACGAATGAGTCCAAAATAGTAGTCAGCGGAAGACTGATCGCGTCTAAGACCCGCCAGTATTCCTTTATAAAAGGCAATCGCTGCCTGGTAATACTGTGATTTTCGTAAATTTTTATCCAATAATCGATTAAAACATTTCTCCGCTTCTTCAAAATCATTTAAGCGATAATAACAAACCCCCAGATTATAATATTTCATGACAATGATTTGAGGTAATTTTTCTCGGTAGGCATCAGAAACAGAATTAAAATACTTCTCCGCTTTCTCAATCTGGCCAAATCGACGATAATGATACCCAATGAGCAGTAACAAGGCTGGATTTTCAGGATATAACGTTTTCAGACGAAGGAACGTTTGGAGACTACCTGAATAGGCACCTTCCAGAAAATACCGAATAACCGCATGGGTAAATTCAGCCTCGATCTTTAAATATTGTCCTTGAATGGCAGTCTTTTCAATTTCGCGGATCCCTTGCGCCCGATCTCCACTAAATCCCAGAATACTGGCAAAAAATTTGATAACCCCCGGCAACAAATCCGCATAATAGTGAAAAATACCTAATCCCAGATAGGCATCATAATAGGTAGAATCTGTTTTTACCGCTTCTTCCAGAAAGTTTTTGGCACGGCGGCCATGAAGATATCCTTTCAGATAATTGGAGTTTAGCACATGATAAATACCCAGTACACCATGCGACACACCCAAGTAATAGGCCGCTTCAGCCGGCTGATTCCCCTGCTTTTGATAGGCTTCGCCTTTAGCTATTGCCATGCGAATGGTTTGTTGCAGAACTGAATCCAGACCAACATTGGTGCGGTCCTGTGAATAATAAATAGCCGTTATAAAAGCTTCGTAAAAATAGCCATGAGGGAGTTCGGAATACTCATTTTGAATCTGCCGAAAAATACTGGTCGCTTCTGCTAATCGAAAATGATAAATCTCCGTCTTGCCTTTTTCTATTAATTGATATAGTTTTTGCTCCTCAGCTTTTGATTTTTCTGGGACAGAAAAACAGATCACCACCACTATTAAAAACCAAACAAGTGATTTGAAAGGTTTCATGAGATCTTACCTTTCAATTGTTTGATTTCATCACGCAAACGGGCGGCTTTCTCAAATTCAAGATTTTCGGCAGCCGTCTTCATCTCTTTCTCTAATTGTTCAATCAGTTGCAGTCCAGTGAATCGATCAATAATGTCAAACTTCCGAATCTCTTTTTTTACTTTGTACTTACCATGCGCATCAGCCACCGAGGTGGTTCGTAAAATTTCTTCAGTTGTTTTGCGAATGCTTTCCGGCACAATTCCATGTTTTTGGTTGTATTCCAGCTGTTTTTTTCTACGCCGTTCTGTTTCATCCATCGTTTCCCGCATGGAACGAGTAATGGTATCCGCATAGAAAATAACCTTCCCATTCACATTCCGGGCTGCTCTGCCCGAGATCTGGAGCAAAGATACGGTCGATCTTAAAAAGCCTTCTTTATCCGCATCAAGAATGGCTACCAGCGATACTTCCGGCAAATCCAGGCCTTCTCTCAGCAGGTTTATTCCAATTAATACATCAAATTCCGATAATCGTAAATCCCGCAGAATATCCACCCGCTCCAGCGAATCGATTTCCGAATGCAGATATTTGGCACGGATATTGAGATTTTGTAAGTAATCGGTCAAATCTTCGGCCATTCTTTTCGTCAGAGTCAACACTAATACGCGTTCATTTTGTTTCACCCGCTCGGAGATCTCCTCCACTAGATCATCTATCTGGCCTTTAGTCGGCCGAACTTCGATTTCAGGATCGATTAATCCGGTGGGACGGATAACCTGGTCTACCACCTCTCCACCGCTCAATTGAATTTCATATTCAGAAGGAGTGGCGGATACAAATACCACCTGATTCATTTTGGCCATAAATTCCTCAAATTTCAGAGGGCGATTGTCAAGGGCGCTGGGCAAACGGAAGCCGTGCTCAACCAGGGTTATTTTACGAGAATAATCACCATTATACATCGAATGCAATTGAGGGATTGTTTGATGGGACTCATCGATGATACATAAAAAATCTTTAGGAAAAAAGTCGATGAGGGTATAGGGAGGTTCACCAGGTTGCCGACCAGAAATATGCCGTGAATAATTTTCGATCCCGGAGCAATATCCGATTTCCTGGATCATTTCCAGATCAAAATTTGTCCGCTGTTCCAGTCGCTGCGCTTCCAGCAGTTTACCCTGCCGACGAAGTTCCTCCAATCGATCTTTCAATTCTAACCGAATGGTCTCCATCGCTCTTTCCATTTTGGTTTGGGTCGTCACATGGTGACTGGCCGGGTAGATGACAACCTGATCGACCTCTTCCAGTATTTCACCCGTCAGTATGTCAACATAGCTGATATGCTCTATTTCATCACCAAATGTATCCAGACGGATGAGATATTTTTCATATGCTGGATAGACTTCGATGACATCACCACGAACCCGAAAGGTACCTCTTACCGGATTCAGGTCATTGCGGCTATAATGAATATCAACCAACCGCCCCAGAAAATCATACCGATGAAGCGTCTCCCCTTTCTTAATGAGAATCATTAATTCTTTATAATCCTCCGGAGATCCAATTCCATAAATACAGGAGACACTGGCGACAATGATGACATCCCGTCGGGAAATCACGGCGGCCGACGCTTTTAATCGCAGTCTTTCAATTTCTTCATTGATCGAACTGTCCTTTTCAATATAGGTATCGGTTTGAGGTATATATGCCTCCGGTTGGTAATAATCGAAATAGCTGATAAAGTATTCAACCGCATTGTGGGGAAAGAATTGTCTAAACTCACCATACAATTGAGCAGCGAGAGTCTTGTTGTGGGAAATAACCAGGGTTGGACGATTCACTTTTTCAATAACGTTAGCCATCGTAAAAGTTTTTCCGCTCCCGGTCACTCCTAAAAGCGTCTGATACGGTTTCCCTTCCTGAAGACCCTGTACCAATTGCGCAATGGCTTCAGGTTGATCACCTGTCGGTTTATATTTAGAAACTAATTTGAATCGATTCATGATAAATCCTTTTTTCAAATTTGGAATTTATGACGAATCATTCTCTAAAACAAGTTCCGATCATACTCACTTTTTATTCCAGCAGAATCAAAATGATTCATATTTTTATACTATCTACTTTTATTTTTGGTATATTTTACCCAAAAATTGTCTAACAAAAATCCATTATCATATCCAGGTGTGAAAATGAACAATTTACCCAATGATCATCTTCTTAAAAATCGCCATCAACAATTATTAAGTCTGGTGGCAAAAAGTTTTTATAAAGAATTGATCAATTACGGTATTGATTCGCGCGATGTGGTTACTGTTTCCTTAAATCTACTGGATCAGCTAACCTCTACCTCTAAAAATGAAACCGAGGAAACCCTTTACTATACCAAAGAATTTCTGATTGATGATGTTGCCGATCAGTGGGAAGAAAAAAATTGCCTGCAGTTGGATTCTGTTTGCTTATCTCCGTTATCCCTTCCGCACCTGCAACCCATCATCCAATGGCTGCAGTCTGATTCCATTCAAAACACCTTTATAGATTTTTTACCAAAAGAAAAGAAACTCTTAAGCAGATATCTATTTCATTCATCTGAGCGAAAATATTTTGCTATTCTTTACCAAGATCAGTTTGTAGGAGTAATGGGAGCCGAAAATATAGATCCATTACACAAAAAATTGGAAATGAAAAAATTGATCGGGGCCTCTGAATATCAAGGCAAAGGAATCGGCAAGCGGGCAAGTTTTCTTTTTCTATACTTTGCTTTTATGATCCTGAACGTTAACAAAGTGTACATTCAGACAATGGATACCAATATTCGCAACATTAATCTAAACCATAAATTAGGTTTTGAATTGGAAGGAATATTCTTTCAGGAAGTTCAAAAGGACGGCCAGTTCTTTGATGTGGTGCGAATGAGCCTGCTAAAAGAAAATTGGGTGAAAATCTATGGAAGTTGAAATATGCCCGAACCTCTAACTCATATGAATTATCACGATCATATCACCCATTATCAATTAGACGGGGAATACTATGATTTTTTTTCTCCTGATAAATACATGTTACAGGAAATCCGGCGACGTTATCAGGAATTTTTCCATCTCTATCGGG
Organism: uncultured Caldithrix sp.; assembly: GCA_964394475.1. Lineage (GTDB taxonomy): Bacteria > Calditrichota > Calditrichia > RBG-13-44-9 > RBG-13-44-9 > RQOF01. The sequence goes on from CAYMXZ010000171.1 coordinate 7,408, forward strand.
TGAATAGACACCACAGGATTTTAGAATTGGGAAGTGGTGGAGGATTTGCAGCAGAGGTTTTAAAAAAATGGTCACCCTTTTTCTATCCGGTCGATATTCCTGTCAATAATCTAAAAAAAATCAAACACCAGGCAGCTTTTCCCCTGTTTCCTGCAGCGGCAGATGCTTACTATTTGCCTTTCAAAAAGGATTCTTTCCATCTGGTATTTATG
>CAYMXZ010000172.1:0-7512 GCA_964394475.1 uncultured Caldithrix sp.
CCTCAGAAGAAATTACCAGTAAATATAATTTTCTTAGAAAATGGTTGATTCTTAGTTTTTTTATCATCCTTGGATTGACAACAATTTTTCTGTTACAAAAGAAACATGATCAATCCTTAGAAAGACTACCTATAGTTCCTGGTACTATTGACTCTGAGGCAAATGAACTGTCTTCAAATCGAATATTGGACAGCAGCCAGTTCGTTCAAAAACATAAAGGTATAAAAACCAGTCGAATAATGAAAGATGATAGAAATAAAACGGACACATTACCCACCGCAAATTTGCAAAAAGAAAAAATGAATGTCCTTGAAAGAAATGAAATTCCGACCTTACCTGAAAACTCAAATCAAGTTATAAAATTGCCAATAGAAAAAAATGAAATCACAGAATTTAAAAAATCTATCCTCATCATAGAAACTTATCCGTGGAGCACAATTTACATAGATGGTGTGATGACTGACTCGATTACCGTTAAAAAAGAATATTTACTCAGACCCGGTAAACATCAGCTTGTTCTTACCCATCCTGAATATCCACCTCAAGTGACGGATATTAACCTTACGGAAGCAGAAACGCTGGTCGTGTCCTTCTCGTTTTTAGAAAATTCAGGTTTTCTGTTTGTGGAAGCACGACCCTGGGCAGAAATTTATATTGATGGCAAATATCGGGATACAACTCCTTTACAAAATGCACTCATTGTTTCAGCTGGTGATCATTTGTTGGAACTTCGTCACCCATCCTTTAACTCAATAAGAGAAATGATAACCATCAAGGTCAATGACACAATTTTTATAAGAAAAAAGTTTTTAAAATAATTTGGCAAAAAATTTGAAACATAATAAATAGGTATATAACATTAGGTAAAAATTATGCAAAAATTGCGTTACGTTTCGTATATCATTTTCTTATTGATGGCTGCCTTCGCTCTGCCTCAACAATGGCAATATAAATCACCAATGACCATAGCACGCAAAGGGATGGCCGTGGCAGTTCTTGAGCAAAAAATTTGGGTCATTGGCGGAAGTCAAATAGGCAATAGTAGTACAAACATTGTAGAAGTATATGATCCCTCGACAGATACGTGGGATGAGAATTATCCAACTATTCTGGTTTCACGAGAGGATGCGGTTGCCCAAACACTGTTCGGAAAAATTTACCTTTTCGGTGGTTCAAACCAAATGCAATTAGTTTCCGAAGTTGAATGCTATGATCCGAATAGTGGCGATTGGCAAATCGTATCTAATTTACCAACTCCCCGCCGGGGATTGACTTCGGTGGTTGTAGATTCCTCCATCTGGTTAATAGGTGGATCTAATTTACATAATACTTTTTACAATATAGTCGAAATTTACCATCCACTAGAAAATTCGTGGGATTCCCTTGGGGCCACACTCAATTATGCCCGTAGTGATGCGATGGCTTCTACCAGAAAATTCGGTATTTTTGTTTTTGGGGGTAATTTTTTTGGTCCAATCGCTCACGTTGAATGGTTTAATCCATTTATGAATATCTGGGTATCCATAGGTACCATGTTATTCAATTGCAGTTCCGCCGGCTATACCTCTCATAATAATCAGAGTTGGATTATCGGTGGTATAGGATTATCCGGAACCCCCCTGGATCGGGTGCAAGTTTTCATTCATGACAGTTCCCAAGTAAGATGGCAGGAGGGACCTCCGCTGAACACCCCCAGAAGAGAATTAGTGGCAGCTACCGTTAATAACCGACTCTATGCTATCGGCGGTAGAGGATTGATGGGGCATAATTATTATAACATTGTTGAAGAACTTGATTTGCTCACTTATATGAATTCTCATGAACAGGCATTCCCGACAGATTACGTGATACTAACCAATTATCCTAATCCATTTAATTCTTCGACCACAATTCAATGTCATATACCGCAAAGCGATAAAGTTTATTTACTACTCTATACAGCAACTGGACAAAAATTGACTACTATTTATGAGGGAGAACTTCCCGCAGGCTTACACAGCTTTGATCTTTCTTTGAAGAATTTTTCTGGAATCGAAAACAGTTCGGGTTTATATTTTATTCACCTAAAAGGTCGTAAATTTTCTAAAACACATAAAATATTTTTAATGAAATAGCAAACTCCCTTGAAAGTTTCTCTTATTAATTTCACTATTAAAGTAGAACTATTGATCAGTATTTTTTATTTTACGGTAGATGCACAATCAATAGAAAGTGTGAACAATAACGATTTAGTAAATGAAATTATAAAAGCTTATAATGAATTCGATTATCAAAAAAGTTCAAATTTATTAGAAACAGCACTTCGCAATATAGATAATTTCTCAGAGAACGAAAAAATTCTGATATACCAATATGCCGCTTTCCTTGCCTTCCAAAATAATAAAAATAACCAGACTGCCCAATATTTCTGGCAGATATTGGAGATAAATCCCGGTTTCTCACTGGATACTATTACCACTCCTCCTAAAATTTTAGCAATTTTTCAGAAAACAAAAATAGAATTTCTAGAAGAATTGAACCGAAGATCAATTCAATTCCAGGTAAATAATTCTCAACGTTCATTTCCCTGGAGATCATTTTTCCCTGGCTGGGAACATTGGCATCGAGGCTATCATCTGAAAGGAGCCATGTGGGGAACTTTAGCGACTTTCACCCTGTCTGGAGTACTCATATCTGTTATACAAACCCAGCAACGGGAAAAAGAATACTTACAGGCAAAAGATCAAAAAAAAATTGCAACATTATATGACGCTTACCGATCAGCTTACCGTCGGCAATATTATTTTGGTTATTCTTTTTGCGCCATCCTGGCTCTGTCTCAAATCGATCTGGCTATATTTACTTATCAAAAAAAAGTTCTTCACCCTTCAATCACATTAAAAACTTATCAATCTTCTTTTCCAGCAGTATCTGTAACAATTCCTCTTCCCTGAAAAACATCCAAACAAATTTTTTAATACCCGATTATGCAAACCATGCACGATTTTTTGCAAAAATTGCATATTGAATAAACAGAATGAATCACTCATCCTGATTCTTTACTTTACAATTTCATAATTATCAATTAATTAACTTTTATCAAATAAATTTATTTACCTGGCATAATTATTGAACTATTTAATTTGTTAAAAAATAAAATGAGAATCACAAGTTAAAAGGAGGAAAGTGCTATGAATTATTTTTATCGTTCCATTTCTTATCTATCTATATGCATTTTTTTATTTCTTTATGGATCTTTGTTCGCCCAAAATTATTGTGAGGATGATCCGATTTGTCCAGATTCGTTGATTCTAATAACCGTTACCGGCACAGCCATTGTGGACACCACTCATCATCATCCTTTATATTTCCTAGATGAAAACGGTGATGGTTCTCCAGATTATTTTTTGAATTTTGGTCCTTTCTGGTATGAACCTGACAGTGGAAATGCTACTAGGCCCAATAACGGTGAGATAATTACTATATATGGAGGTATGCATTATCCAATAAATAACTTTTTACCTTATCCGGTAATTATCGTATATGAGATAAATGGTGAGTATTGGAGAGATCCCTATCAACCTTTCTGGTATGGTTTTCGCCGACATCGCCACGCTATGGGATTTTTCTTTGGTCTTCTACATGATAGTTTGCAAACAGTTAATTTAAACGGGATAGCCTTAGTTGATACTACTTTCAGACACAATTTATATTTTTTAGATGAAAACTATGATTCCGTGCCTGATTATTTCTTAAATTTTGGTCCCCCGTGGTATGAACCCCCTTCGGGTGCTACTCGCCCCCAAAATGGGGACACTATTAATATTGTGGGAGGTCTCTTCGAGCCGGATTCCCTCATGCCTATGGTTATCGTATATGAAATCAATGGCTTAACGTGGAGAGATAGTACCTTCTTTGGTCCTCACCTGGGGGGAACATGGATTTTCCGGAATATGACCCAGGCGCGATATATGTATTCTCCATGGGATAGTCTATGTGGAATAAGATTTCAACCAGGCTGGCACGCCGGTAATCATCCAGGGATGAATATGCCCGATTCTATTTTCGGTTATCTGTTTCACGTATTTCCCCAAAATATGCCGCAAGTGCACTTACAAAAGGCTTTTGCTGGATTTGAAGTCGGGATGTTCGGTCCTATGGGTAATAATCTCATGACGGGGGGTCCGATGGGTAGTCATCCCCTATTATTCAACAATCAAGTGCGATTAAGATTCCACTATAATGATATCCAACTTCTGGGTAATACTATCGATGAGAATACTATCCAGTTGAGATTCTGGGACGCTATGACCAATACCTGGATTATCGCTCAATCTGCTATCCTGAATACCAATGAAAATACTGTCACTCTTTACACACCTATAGTCTCCCAGTATTATATATTGACAGGTACTGAAGGTGCCCTCAACTTGAACGAATCAGAAAAATTGAAGACAGATGGATTTGTATTGGAACAGAATTATCCCAATCCCTTTAACCCAACTACAAAAATTAATTTTACTTTGCTTTATAACGCAAAAGTTGAATTGACTGTCTATAATCTTCTCGGTCAAAAAGTAGCCGTATTAATCAATAAACCTTTAGAACCTGGTCAATATTCTTATAATTTTTCGCCGAAAAATCTTCCAAGCGGAAGTTATTTCTATGAACTCAAAGTTAATGGAAATAGACAGATCAGAAAAATGTATCTGATTCGGTAAGATCTCTTCATGACTTAGTATCTATATAAAGCTTTTCAACAAAAAGGCGGTCTATTGACCGCCTTTAATATTTTAACCAATTATCTGGATATTTCAGAAAGATGTATCAAACTTAATTTTGAAAAGTGCCTGCTAAATAATACTTTAGTTTTTCCACAATATGACTCTTCGGATATGCCCCAACCATCTGATCCACCAATTTCCCATTAATGAATATTCCTAAAGTCGGAATCCCCATGATATGATAATTCATGGCAGTTGCTGGATTTTCATCGGTGTTCAGTTTTACTACTTTAACTTTCCCGGCAAATTCCTGGGATATTTCCTCAATGGCTGGTGCGATCATTCGGCATGGTCCACACCAGGGTGCCCAGAAATCCACCAGAACCGGTAAAGCAGATTCCAAGACTTCTTTCTGAAAATTATCGTCAGATACGGGTATTGGTTTGTTCATCTGTTCAACCTCCTGAATATATATTTCATTTGCGATTATTATCCTGACAATTTTGGATTTGGATGAGTTCTCACCACAGGAGGTTACAAGATCTTTTCATTTGATTAATTCGATGAACCAAATTTCTTTAAAATATCAGTGGCCATGTCTTTATGAACCATGAAGGATAACATTTTTAATTTAATATAATCTTCATGATAAAAATAATAACCGAAGTTAGGGCCATTGCGAGCACCACTTCCTGAATCTTTGATTAAATACCAATCCTGACCATCTTTTTCCCAATAGCCAACCAGATGAATGCCATGATCATCTTCGGTGGTTTTGTTGCTGAATCGCAGCTGGCGAGCGTCTTCATCAATAAATTGAGAAGGGATATCGAACGAAGGCACCATCGCCACTTCATAATGGGAATCATAGCCGGGTTCGGACACATCACCACCAATACATACCGAATAATTATTACGTACCGCTTTTTTTATGATGGCCATGAACTCATCCAGCGGAATATTATAATACTCCTTACTATGCCACCAGTTATCCGGCACCTCGAATTCAACTTGCTGGTAATAGGGCTGCTGTTTAAGAGAAAGAAAATCGAGGTAGTCATCCATATTTAATCGAACTACTTTTTGGAAAAATTCGAGAGGAGTATAATTTTTCCCCTGATAGTCAAATGATTTTGGTGGTTCTCCTAAATAATGATTTAGTATAGAAATGATGGTTGAAATAGTTACCTCTTCGTTCCATAGATGGTTGGTCTTCACATATTGAAGATAATTATTCATCTCCTCATATAATTTTCGATGGTCATGTACTTTTTGATTGGGTTTTAATCCGCTGTAAACCTCGGCTGGAACTATCCCATATTTTTTCCAGATTCGCTTGACTGCATTGGATTCAGAGCCCTCTCCAAATTCCGAATCACCGCGCTCCTGGACAAAACGACGGGCTTTTTCTATATATTCCCAATAAACAGTATAGAGCTCCGACAATTTAATATTTCTTTTGGTAAGCCGATAAATTTCCGACTCAAAATAGGAGGTGGTGCAAAAACACCAGCACATTCCAGATAAACCCTGGGATATGGGATCAGTATGCCAGAAAATTTTAAATTGGTCTTTAGAGCGAGGTAAATCCATCCCGCTGAAATCCATCATGAATTTCCTGGAAGGCTTTTTTTCCTCTTTCAAAAAACTATCAGCAGTAGCCGTGATTTTTTCCAGATATTCATGCCTGGTTTCACCAAAAATCCCGATATCTCTTCTGACTTCCTGGCTAAGAACCAGTTGGGATAGAACCAATAAAAGGATTAAAAACTGCAAAATAAAGACTCGTAGCATGTGTCATCTCCTTACCTGTTTTTACACGGTTAACTCATTATAATTTAAAACACTTATAGAATATAAGCACACTTTATAGGATAAAAAACATTCCAGTTTTTTAAATTTGTGAAAAGTCTTGACACGTTTCGAACTACATATTAAATTTTTGAGGTTTGCGAGAGTAGCTCAGTTGGTAGAGCCTCACGTTGCCAACGTGATTGTCGCGGGTTCAAGTCCCGTCTCTCGCTCAAAAGGAAGGTACTTGAGGTCAAGTACCTTTCTTTATTGAATCATTGCCCGGGTGGCGGAATAGGTAGACGCCTGGGACTTAAAATCCCATGGGCTGTATAAGCCCGTGCCGGTTCGAGTCCGGCCCCGGGTACCAGAAAGTATTTTGGAGTTTATATTTTATATTTAATAGTTTATAGTTGTTTGAAAGAGGGTGTGCTTTTTTTTAATTTTTAATTTGTAATTTTTATTTTCATTCTTGCCGGAGACGGTAGGTAAAAGCGGTTCGGTACATAGTGAGTATGTTCTCCAATGGGGCATCGATCTGAATGTAGGTATGACCTGGTCCAAATATATATCCCCCATCCTTTCCCAGAACATCGATCAGGCGCCGGCCTTCGTCTTCCACCTCCTGAGGTGTCCCCTGACATAGAATCTGCTGTAAATCCATTCCTCCATAAAAACATAAATCTTTTCCAAAATCCCGTTTCAATCCTTGTGGCTCCATACCGGAAGCCCGGATTTGAATGGGTTCCAGAATATCTACCCCAGCATCAATTATCATTGGTAGCAGGGCGCGTACCGATCCACAAACATGCAGCAAAAACTTTTTACCATGCCGATGAACTTTATCTACAATTTTAGTCAGATAAGGCATAACATATTTTCGGAAATCTTCTGGGCTGAACATGGGTCCCCATTGCGAGCAGTAATCATCCGCCATGTAAACAATATCAACTCCTTCAGCATAATTTTCCAACATAGTATCCAGATAAATAATACATTTCTCTGCAATAGTGTTTAT
>CAYMXZ010000173.1:0-7491 GCA_964394475.1 uncultured Caldithrix sp.
CCTGCTTCTGCTGAGAGGCCGTGATAATATCTGTATGCTTTTTACTTTTACTATAACTGTAAAGAATAGATTCCTGTTTATTTTTTATGTAAAAAGAAAGTAAGGTTTCAATGGTTCTCTCGTATGTCTTTACCCGTAGCCATAAATCATGATCTATCCCTCTGTAAATGATTGAGGAGAGCACCTCTTCAATTACAATAGTCAGGTCCGCGTCATCAGTATCCTCTTCTGCCAGCACCTGGAAATTTTTTTGCAGAAAGTCCTGCCGCAATTGTTGAACAATCCATTGCGATAGATCAGAATTCTTTTTCGTCTGGATTGTTATCTTTAATGACCCGCTGCTCACAGAATCCACCGCTTGCGGCACCGGCCGGGTCAGAATCTGCTGTAAAAGTTCCACATTCGTGGGAATCTCCGCCCGTCCGGTAAGAACGAAAATAACTATCATAATGATGAGTAATCTAAACAGCATAACCGCGTCCAATTATCTTTTAAAAAAATGAAATATGCCCTGCCCGATAAAAAGAGCAATAGTAATCAGTAAACAAGTGAGGCCTAACCAATCTCCTTGTCGACTATAGAATGTCTTTTCATTTGCTATGGGAACATCGGCAATTAAGTTTTTATGGGTGTTTAACCTGGCCTTGGTCAGTACCCGTCCCACCGGATCGATAAAACAGGATATCCCGGTATTGGCGCAGCGGATAATACTGACCCTGTTTTCAATGGCCCGATAGACGGCATACTGGGCATGCTGATATGGTCCGCTGGTCATCCCAAACCAGCCATCATTGGTAATGATTGTCAATACATTTGCACCCCTCTGGATGAACTGGCGGACAATATGCGGAAAAACGGATTCATAGCAGATGACGGCTGAAAGGATTACGCGGGATGTACTATCTTCCTTCTGATAATCCAGATTATATTGATTATTGGAAAAAGTTCCACGGCGAAAAGGAACATTAAACGTGAACAGCGAATAGTGATCGCCCGGAAAAAAATCACCTCCGCCAACATCAATTTTTCGCAAAACTGGAAAATATTTTTTAAAAGGCATCGTTTCTGAACCAAGAACCAATGCCATTTTATAATAGGATTCAAAAGAAAAATCACCGGGTCGAAAGAAAAAAGCCGCATTATAAGAATAAACGTCAGTTTTATCGGCACTATATTGATAATCGGGAGTTCCGGTCAGCAGATGCACCTGATGACTGTCTAAAAAGGTAACAATTTGTTCCATTTCTCCGAAGTGATTTCGCAAATAGAATGGAGTGGCGGTTTCCGGCCAAACAATGAGATCGGGTGAGTAGGCGACCAATTCCCGACTATCCTGCAGTAACATCTGAAAGGCGGATTCTTGAAAATCCGGCTCCCATTTTTGATACGGATCAACATTTGGTTGAACCAATCCAGCCTTTAACAGCGAATATTTTTTTTCATCCAGCTGTTTTATTCGAATTTCTCCATAAATCCACAATAAAATAACCGGCAAGAGTATGAGAGCCAGAAATTTATAGCTAATTAATTTTCTGGAACTTATCCACAAAAAAAGTATTTCGCTAATAATGATGATCACCAGAGAAATAAAGAGATAGCCGGTGATTTCAACAATTTGTATGAAAGGCAGATAATAGGTTTGAGTATAAGCCAGGGTTAACCAATTAAATCGTAAATCCGAAAAGAGACGCACGTATTCACTGGCGATCCAGATGATGGGGAAAGTCAGCAGAAGTAATTTTCGGTTTTTGGAATTCAACCAGCAGAATATCCATCCCAGAATGGCATAATGCAATGAATTGATAGTGATAGCCAGAATGGCCCCCAGCAAGGTGCTGGCTGCTATCCAGAAAAGAGTCATTGCGCCCCACAGAAGTCCCAGCCAATAACCCAGGCGGAACCCTTCTCTGGGTGTCCGTCCGTTAATAAACCAAAAAAATAACGCGAGAGCCAGTGGTGCTAAAAACCCCAGTGGGAATGGCGGAAAACTCAAGCTGAGCAAGATAGCGATTAGGACGATATATTTTGTTTCGGTGCGATCCATGCCTGGTTTCTTTTTATTTCAATAATAAGGTTGTGGTGTCGCTTATGATTTAAACTGCACTTCCCGACCGGTAGATAATGACTGATAGATACCATCGATAATTCGGAAGACTTTAACCGAGTCTTCGATAGTTGATTCCAATTGATCCACCCGTCCGGTTAAATAATCGATGAAATGATAGATTTCATTTTGATAGCCTAACTGAAAATTCGAAAACCGGGTGCCTTTAATCTCCGGTGTGATGTTCATTATCTGGCCATGCATTAATTTTTGCATTTTCAAGGGATTCAAACTGCCAATTCCTTTCTCGCCCACAATATCCAGAAAAAAACGATCCTCCGAAATCGGAAAATCCCAACAAATTTCCAAAGAGACTGATATTGAATCTGCAAAATTTAGACAGATCACGCAAAAATCTTCTACTTTAATCTGGGAGTTAATCTGGTACGTGAAAGCTTTAACGCTTTTTGGTTTTGGTTTTTCCAGCAGCCACCAGATTAAATCTATCACTTGAATCCCCAAATCCAGAACTACTCCCCCTCCCGATACATTTTTCTGAAAAATCCAGGGTTGTTTAATCGAGTGATAAATGGCCTGCAACCAACCCGCTTTGATGAAAAACAGCTTTCCCAATTCATTATTTTGAAGAAACTTACGTAAAGCCTGCACATCGGTGTGAAATCGATTCTGCATACCAACCATTACCGCCCTTTTGGACTGTTTTGCTTTTTTCCTGATTCGCTCCACTTCAGATTGATTTCTAGCGGTTGGTTTTTCAATGAAAAGGTGCACCCCATATTCCAGAGCCAATAAGCTCATGGGCAGATGTAAATTATTTGGGGTTAAAATAAAAACGATATCTAACTCTTCATTCCTTAGCATATCTTCAATGTCTTCATACAAATGAGGAACTTTAAATTTATCAGCCACAATAGCCGCTTTAGTGGAATCGATATCACAAAGTGCCTGCAAACTTACGTCAGGATGTTTTTTTAAGATCGGAATATGGATAACCTGTGCTATTCCACCGCAACCTACCAATCCGACCCTGAGAGGGATTCCCATTTTTCTAATCATTTTGATTTAACCTCATGGATTTTTCTCGATCCAGATATGTCTGTAAAATATCTTGAGCCGCTAATTGATCAATCTCATGGCGACTGTGACTGGGCTTTTTTCCCAATAAATGAAGAGTTTGTTCTGCGCGGGCGGTTGAAAAGCGCTCATCAAATAACACGACAGGAACAGAGAGTTCAGTCTTCAACTTTTCGGCCAGGAGTCTCACCTCCCGCGTTTTTTCGGAATCCTTACCTTTCAAATTCAATGGGAGACCCAGAATGATTTTGCTGATATGATACTCTTCAATAACTTTCTTTAATTCATTTATTAATTGCTGAACCGACTGGAAACTGATGGTCTTTAGTTTTTGGGCAATGGTGAAGGTAGGATCACTGATGGCCAGCCCACTTCTTTTCTGCCCATAATCAATTGCTAAATATCGTGCCATAGTGACTAAAATAAAAAACCGCTCCTTTAAAATTAAGAGCGGTAATTTAATTGAAATAAATAAATTATGTCAATTGTTTTTCTATTTCTAGAACCGGATCTATTTTTTCTTTAACGGCTGTTTTAGAATATCTTTTAACAATTTTCCTGGTTTAAAATGCGTTTTCCGACGGGCAGGAACATAGATAATATCACCAGTCCGCGGATTGCGGGCTTTCGGTTTGGGTTTGGTCTCCTTAATCTCAAAAACGCCAAAATCACGAATTTCAATTCGAATTTCAGGATTGGCTTCACTTAAGATTTCGCGCAGGGCTTCGAAGACAGCATTGACAAAATCTTCAGTAATGTATATTTTCTGGCCTAATTTCTTTGCCACCCGCTTGGACACTTCTTTTTTGGTAACAGTCTTCATAATTAAACCCTTCGTAAACTTTTAGCTATTTTAAATACTTATTTTTCTAAAATTTAATTGCTCAATAAATAGTATGCAAGAAAAAAAATGTTAAATCAATTAATATTAATTAGTAAAGGGCTCTAATATGCGCACCTCTGTTTTTCGACTGGACATACTATTTTTAACCTCGTCTCTCACCACAATTTCAAAATCATAAATTCCGCCTTCCAGATTTCTTATATCAACGGATTGAATAACAAAATCTGAAGTCGTCTGTCCAGAATATTCATTCACCACGCTAATCCTTTTATCCTTGCTGAAAATAGTTGCCAACCAGCCAGCCGATGCTTTTTTAGTTAAACCACTCTCTACCGTATAATGCACCATCCCATTCTGATCTGGTGAAAGATTATAAATTTCAAAATAGACAAATAGCGTATCATTCTTATGAAATATATGGGATATATTCGGATAGATAGTAAAATTATTCCGCGTCAACTGGTTCGTTTGCGGCCGATTCGAAATATGATCAGCCAGTACCACATCGGAAATTGACAGAAGAGAATCGGAAAAGATAGGTATGGAAATTTTCCGGCGGTCTACAAAATTTTTATCCAGAGTGTGATTCAGAATCTCGAAGGAATAAGACATTGTATTTGAATCAGGATAGAAACTCAAACCGTTAACAATGTGATCTCGCTTGAATGAATTTGTTTTTAGATCTTCTTCAAAATCAAGGACGACTCGTCTGGCAGGCAGGTTTTCGGCTCCTAATGTAAATAACGCGGCCGTAAATTTTTGAGAAGGATAATAGATCTTTTCTTCTTTGGGTACTTCGAATGTTACATACCCTAAAGTCTGACTCTGGTTTTTGAAAAAAAGAATCTGATAGGGAGCAGTAAAAGTTCCTCCGGAGAGTTCGAAATCAAAATGTTCGGGCAACTCACTAAAAACATTCTCGGCCACCAATGAATAATTTACCGCGGTGCGCTCTTTAAAAACGGATTTAGCATCAAGACTGGGCTCGGTGAATTGATACAGCCCATTCCAGAACTCATCTGAAAAACTCAACTGAAATTGCGGATATACCCAGATTTGCATGGGCGGATAAATCGCATCAAATTCCATCGACTTACCATATTCAACCACATATTGAGGCTTTCCATAACGGATATATGTTTTACCGCGGTCAGTTTGCCAACCGGCCATCTTCAACTTTGGTACACTAAAGGCCAGATTCGCATAAGCAAATCTACCGAAATGTTCCAGCAATCGTTCATTTTCATCTGTAAGGAACATCGGATCTTTGGACGACCAGAATACATTGATTTGCTCGGGCAAATCAGCCAGACGGTTGTTTTTTAATAAATATTCCGGGCTAAGAAATTGCTGATATTCCTCCGGACTCATCTTTTCCATCGCCACTGTAAATGATTGATAAGCGTCTGAATAGTGTCGCTCTGCTAAATAGGATAACCCCAGGAACAAATTTACATCCTTATCCTCTGGAAAAATCTTTTTCATTTCCAAAAACAGAGAAGTCATCAGTTTATATTCTTCCATGTCGTAATAGAGGCTTCCCAGAATATAGGCGGCTTCACGGTTTGTTGGATCCAGGTGTAAGGCTTTTCGCAGATAGCTGACGGCATGATCATAATCGTCAAGTGCATAACGCCGAAAAGATAGGGGGATTTCGGTATCCGTATAACGATTGTAGTAACGCCGAACTTCACGGGCATAGTCCGACCCCAACTCGACGATAGCTGGCACCAAGTTTTCATCTCTCTCCAGGGCTCTTAAAAAATATTTTCTCGCCGATCGGGACAGATTCTGCTCCTTGTATAACATTCCCAGCGCATAATTCGAGAAAGGGTCCTCGCTTTGTCGGAGTGCGTTCCTTTCAATTAATTCTTTGCCGCTTAAAATATCCTCAATCTTCCCGCTGCTTATCAATGTCAGTCCTTTTAATATTCTGACAGTAGGATGTTCGGGACAATCTTTGAGCAACTCTTCTAATTTATCTTTTAGATTCGAGAAATCTCCTTGAAGGTAATCTTTTTTGGCGGACTCTATCAAAGGTTCCTGACTGAAAACGGCAGAAAAAATAGATGAAATCAGAAGCCACCAACCAAATTGCCTGATAAATTTTTTACCGTCCTGTTGAATCATGATTTATGCGAATCGGTTACAATCTTTTTGAGCTCATTCAACTTAATCAGAGCTTCAAGTGGAGTCAGATTTTCAATATTCACTTTTTTGAGTTCTTCTTCAACAGCCGATTTTTTCAAAAATTCAAAGATATTCAGCTGACTTCGATCGGTCGTTACACCGGAGCGACGGGTAGCCAGTCGCGGGATGTGATTCGTTGAAATTTCGTTGGTTTCCAGATTATACAATACTTCTCGAGCTCGTTCGATGACTTCTCGCGGTAGTCCGGCCATTTGAGCCACATGGATACCGTAGCTATTATCGACTCCTCCTCTTTCAATTTTGCGAAGGAAAATAACAGAATCTTCGATCTCTTTTACGAGAACCCGATAATTCTTTATTCGAGGATAGAGCATTTCCAGTTCAGTCAGCTCATGGTAATGAGTAGCAAAGAGTGTTTTGGCTGCCACTCGCTTCTCGTTATGGAGAAACTCCGTCACCGCCCAGGCGATGGATAAACCATCAAAAGTGGACGTCCCCCGACCAATTTCATCCAGGATGACCAGACTGCGGGGGGTAGCATTATTCAGGATATTGGCGGTTTCCAGCATCTCCACTAAAAAAGTGCTCTCGCCAAAGGCCAGATTATCAGTGGCTCCCACCCGGGTAAAAATACGATCCACGATACCCAAATGGGCTTCCCGGGCCGGGACAAAACTACCACATTGCGCCATCAAGCATATTAATCCCACCTGCCGCAGATAGGTTGACTTTCCGGCCATATTTGGTCCGGTAAGAATCATAATCTGAGTGGTTTGATTATCCAATTCCGTATCGTTTTCAATAAAGGTCTGGTCGGGCGGAAGTAGTTTTTCGACCACCGGATGTCTCCCCTGCTTGATAACGATTTTACTACCGTTGTCCATTACGGGTTTGACATAATTATTTTGGACAGCCACTTCCGCTAAATTCGTTATACAATCCAGCTCCGCTAATAACTCGGCATTCTGTAAGATCTTTTCCCCAAACTCCATGATTCGATTTCGGATATCCTGAAAAAGTCGATATTCTAAATCACAAATTTTTTCTTCCGCCCCTAAAATTTTGTCCTCATACTCTTTCAGTTGTGGGGTAATATATCGTTCACCATTTACCAGTGTTTGTTTACGAATGAAATAATCTGGCACTTTGGTTTGTTGACTTTTGCTTACCTCGAAGTAATATCCAAAAACCCGATTATATCCTAATTTAAGCGTTGGAATTCGGGACTTTTCCCGTTCTTCCTGCTGCAGTTTTATCAACCAATTTTTACCTTCTCGACTGATAGTACGCAATTCATCCAACTCCGAATGGAAACCATCTTTAATGATTCCACCTTCTGTGATGCTCAATGGTGGAT
>CAYMXZ010000174.1:0-7489 GCA_964394475.1 uncultured Caldithrix sp.
CCATCGACGATTAGTAGCCAATGAACCCAAAATTCCCATGCTTTCTTTCACCACCAAAGGCAGTGCCGAACATCCCCTGGTGGATAAAGTGATTCAGGCGACTCAGCTGATTAAAAAAATCGACTCAACGCTGTTAGTGGATGGTGAACTTCAATTCGACGCCGCTTATGTTCCGGAAGTAGGAAAACGAAAGGCACCAAACTCTCCTGTGGCGGGTCAGGCCAATGTCTTTATTTTCCCGGATCTCAATGCAGCGAATATTGGCTATAAAATGGTTCAGCGTTTAGCAGGAGCCGAGGCTATTGGACCCATCATTCAGGGATTGGCCAAACCTTATAACGATTTATCCCGCGGCTGCAGTGTAGATGATATTGTGAATGTGGCCGCCATCTGCAGTATATTGTCCCATTCATTCTAAACCTATAAATGGATGATTTATGAAATTAGCTTCCCGGATGTCCCGAATAGAGTCCTCCAAGACGTTACAGGTTAAGGAAAAAGCCTTAGAGCTAAAAGCCAAAGGAGTTAAGGTTATCGATCTCACAGCCGGAGAACCAGATTTTCCCACTCCTGATTTTATTTGTTCAGCAGGAATTGACGCTATTCGACAGGGATTCACCAAGTATACCGCCAACAATGGAATACCAGAGTTGCGCAAAAAGATTGCCGAAAAGCTTAAAAAAGAGAATGGTTTGGATTATACCCCTGAACAAATCATTGTTTCGAATGGGGCTAAACAGTCCATACTAAATGCCCTGCTGGCCATTCTCGATAAAGGGGACGAAGTCATCCTGCCATCTCCCTATTGGGTGAGTTACCCGCAGCAGATTCGCCTGGCCGATGGTGAGCCTGTCCTGGTGGATACTTCTCATCATTCCTTTAAAATCAATCCCCAGATTCTTTCGATGAATATTACGCCAAAAACTAAAGCTTTCATTCTAAACAGTCCGTGTAATCCCACCGGTGTCGTTTATACTCCGGAAGAACTGAAAGATCTCGCCATCATCTTGCAGAAACATGATATCTGGATCATTACCGATGAAATTTATGAAAAAATTATTTTTGATGATGCCAAACATGTCAGCATTGGAACTTTTGGCAATTTAATTCAGAAGACCATTCTCATCAATGGTGTATCGAAAGCCTATGCTATGACTGGCTGGAGGTTAGGTTATGCCGCCGGTCCTCTGCCGGTGATTAAAGCCATGTCTACTATTCAGAGTCATTATACTTCAAACGCTTCCTCTATTTCACAAAAAGCCGCCCTAGCTGCTTATAATGGACCACCCTCCGAAGTCGAAAAAATGAGAAAGACTTTTGAACAGCGCCGAAATTTTGTGCAGTCTCATCTGGACAGTCGTTCTTACATTTCTTATGTGTATCCACAAGGGGCCTTCTACTTCTTTATCAATATATCGCGGGTTTTCAACCGTCGTTTTGGCGATAAACTTATCACGAACTCTGTGGATTTTGCCAGTTTACTCACGGAACATTTTCAGGTGGTCACTGTACCAGGAATAGCTTTTGGGGCCGACGAATATATTCGAATTTCTTTCGCGACGTCGCAGGAGAATTTAGAAGCAGGATTAAAAAATCTGATCAAGGCGATGGATATATTGATGGAGAGAAAGATATAATTTGACCGAGGGAGATTTCTATGCCAACCTATACATATAAATGTCTAAAATGCGGCTTACAGTTTGAGGCTTTTCAGAGTATGATGGATCCACCCTTACAAAGTTGTCCATCCTGCCAGGGTGAATTAAAACGAGTGATTACCGGAGGAACCGGTTTAATTTTCAAAGGATCAGGGTTTTATATTACCGACTACTCCAGAAAAAAAAATCAGGGAAACGGCGCCGAGAAAAAGAAAACCAGTAAGACCAAAGAAAATAAATCAGAATAAATTAATTTTTTCCTTCTTGCCAATTACGCAAATATCATTTTTTCAAGTGCGGCTGGTGAGGCCGATGCGGGAAAACCTTGTGTCATTCATAAATTGGAATTACCTTTAGATGACAAATTTTTCTTATGCATCAAAATAATAAAGAACCATCTGTGATGAAAGCAATAGTGGCCGATCATCCCGGAAAAGATAGTCAGTTGAAATTTAAAATTTTTCCTCGACCGATTCCTGCTCCTGATGAAATTTTAGTGAAAGTGATGGCCTCTGGAGTCAATCGGGCCGACATCCTGCAACGTCAGGGTTTATATCCACCTCCAGCTGGTACTGGTCAAATACTGGGTTTAGAAATCGCGGGGACTGTGGAAGAAGTGGGAGCTTCAGTAAGTAAATGGAAAAAAGGTGAACGGGTCTTTGGATTGTTAGCCGGGGGTGGATATGCTCAATATGCAGTAATCCATCAACATCTGGCCATGTCTATTCCAGACTCGCTGAGTTTTGCAGAAGCCGCTGCTATTCCTGAGGTCTTCTTAACCGCTTTCCAGTCCCTGATCAAATTGGGCAATCTGGCGAAGAATCAAACAGTTTTAATTCACGCCGGTGGAAGCGGAGTGGGAACGGCTGCTATTCAAATAGCACGACACATAGGGGCAACGGTTATCATCACCGCCGGCTCCGATGAAAAAGTGTCACGCTGTCTGGAATTAGGTGCCACAGAGGGAATAAATTACCGCAGCGTCGATTTCCATCACCAGGTCATGGAAATTACCGGTGGTAAAGGGGCGGATTTAATACTTGATTTTATTGGAAAACCCTTCTGGGAAAAAAATCTGTCCGCGGTGGCTATGGATGGCAAGCTGATACTGCTGGCAACGATGGGTGGTTCTTTACTTGAAAATTGTGATCTTAGAATCTTCATGAAAAAAAGGTTAACAGTGCTGGGTTCCACTTTGCGAAATCGCTCCGAAGAATACAAGATAAATTTAACTCGCGAATTTGCGCACTTTGCCCTGCCTCTTTTTCAGAATAAATCTCTAAGGGCTGTCATCGATAAAATTTTTACCTGGGAGGCTGTGGCAGAGGCACACCGATATATGGAAAACAATTTGAATTTCGGGAAGATCGTTTTATCCATCTCCCATGAATAAAAATTTAAATGATGCTGTTCTAATTGGAGCTTGAATTTATAACAGAACAAACGTATTTTTTGCTGTTGTATATAAGATTCATGACCTAAATCTTGGAGGCTTTTATGGTTGATCGAATTATAGTACCGTCAGAAGGTCAAGCAATCACTCTCGAGAATAAGCAATTACGTGTTCCTGACGAACCCATTATTCCTTTTATTGAAGGTGATGGAATTGGACCGGATATCTGGCGTGCCGCACAACTGGTCTTTGATGCGGCCGTGAAGAAATCATATGGTAAGAAAAGAAAAATAGCCTGGATGGAAATCTACGCTGGTGAAAAAGCGAAAAAACTATTTGACGAGTGGCTTCCTGCTGAAACGGTAGAGGCTATCAGAAAATATTATATCGCTATTAAAGGACCGCTCACCACTCCCATTGGCGGAGGATTTCGCAGTCTTAATGTAACCCTGCGGCAGGTGCTCAATTTGTATGCCTGTATCCGTCCAGTAAAATATTATCGCGGCGTACCCAGTCCCGTTAAAAATCCAGAGCGAATGAATGTTATTGTGTTTCGCGAAAATACCGAAGATGTCTATGCGGGGATTGAATGGCCAATGGGCAGTTCAGAAGCGAAAAAAATTATTGATTATCTGAATAGTGAATTCAAAATAAAAATTCCGCCCGATAGCGGAATCGGCATCAAACCGATCAGCAAAACCGCCTCACAGAATCTGGTGCGCAAAGCGACCGAATATTTGCTTCAGCAAAATCGCTCTTCACTTACCCTGGTTCATAAAGGGAATATTATGAAATATACCGAGGGTGCTTTCAAAGAATGGGGGTATCAATTTGTCAATGAAAACTATCCCGGGAAATTCATCACTGAAACCGAACTGGAAGAAAAATATCATAATGAAGTTCCTGCTGATAAAAAAGTAATTAAAGACCGTATTGCCGATAATATGTTGCAGCAAATTTTAACTCGCACCGACGAATATGATGTTATTGCAACTCCGAATTTGAATGGCGATTATTTAAGTGACGCCTGCGCCGCTCAAGTAGGCGGATTGGGAATGGCTCCGGGTGCCAATATTGGCGACTACCACGGTCTCTTTGAGGCTACTCACGGGACAGCTCCCAAATATGCCGGTCAGGATAAAGTGAACCCCTCATCGATCATTTTATCGGGTGTGCTCATGTTACAATATCTACAATGGACAGAAGCTGCCAGTCTCATTGAGAAAGCTTTAGAAAAAACGATAATGAAGAAGAAAGTAACCTATGATTTAGCCCGTCAGTTGAGCGGGAAAATTAAACCATTAAAAACTTCCGAATTTGGCCAGGCAATTGTCGATAATTTTTAAGAGTGCGATACATAACCAATTCATGAAGCTGAAATTACTTACGACTTTACCATTTTGAGAACTCGGGAATGAAACGCAATATCTTTCCACTCTCAACTCAGCAGTTAACGCCTCAAAAAAGTATTCCTTACCAGCAATTAGCAATTATATATAATCGAGTGATGCGGCACGTTAACTACCCGCAATGGGCTCGCTACATTACGGCTGTCATTCATAAGCAGGGGGTTCCGGGGAAACACTTTCTTGATATTGGGTGCGGTACCGGCGAATTTATTTTCCAGATGGGAAAATTAGGAATTTCTGTTGATGGTTGTGATCCATCCCCATCCATGCTAAAGATTGCCCAATCAAAAAATCCAACGAACAAATTCTGGTTAGATCAGTTACCAGAATTACGTCATACCCCCGCCCAGTATTATGCTGCTATTACCTGTTTGTATGATACTATAAATTATCTGGAATCCCTATCCATCCTGCAGCAGGCCATTCAACGCGTGTATGAACTTTTACACCCGGAAGGGCTGTTCATCTTCGACGTGGTGAGTGAAGAATTCTGTAAAAATTACTTCCATGAAGTAAACGATAAAGAAGTTATCAATTCAAAATATGCCTATGTCAGAAAATCTTATTACCGTCAATCTCAATCTGAGCAGGTAAACCATTTTACTATTTACACCCCGGAAGGTATTTTCGAGGAAACTCATGTACAAAAAATATTCCCTTTCCCGTTAATAAAGCAGGTTATTTCTCAAAACACTGCGTTTGAAATTTTAGAAATTTACGATGATTTTACTTTTTTTCCCATGAATACCAATAGTGATCGGGCACATTTTATTTTAAAAAAGTGATCAGGGTATGATAGAATTCTTTAATGTGTCGGTTCAAATTCAGAACCAAATTTTATTACAGCAGATTACTTTAAAAATTAATAAAGGTGAATTCGTTTATCTGATTGGCAAAACAGGAGCAGGTAAGACCACTTTGCTTCGGTTAATTTATATGGACCTTCTCCCAAGCCAGGGTAATGTTATTGTGGATAAATACAGTTCTTCCAGTATTAAAAGGAAGCAGATTCCTTATTTGCGACGTAAAGTAGGAGTGGTATTCCAGGATTTTAAATTATTACCCGATCGGAACGTCTATGACAATATTGCCTTCGCCCTGCAGGTGATCGGCATGCGAAAGAGAGAAATCAAAAGCCGGGTTTTAAGTGTGCTTACGCAAGTCGGATTAAACCACAAACGGTATCACATGCCGGATTTACTTTCCGGTGGCGAGAAACAACGGGTGGGAATTGCTCGAGCTCTGGCCAACGAACCATTTATCCTTCTGGCTGACGAACCCACTGGCAATTTAGATCCGGAGGCTTCCCGCGGTATTGTGGAACTGCTGGAAAAAATCAACCAGGGAGGAACGGCGGTTTGTATGGCTACCCATAACTACGATCTCATCCGTCTGGCTCCGCATCGCACCATTTTGCTGGAAAATGGGCAGATTAAAAAGGAAATAAAACCAGAACACTTACCCAAGATCATTAATTAAAATGAGAGTATTCTTTTTCTTAAAAGAGGGAATCATCGGACTCAGGCGGGCACGACTCTCCGCTACCATCGCTATTTCCTCCCTGTGCGTGGCATTAACACTAATCGGAATTTTCAGTATCACCTTTGTGAATCTCAAAGAAAGCTTGTACCAACTGTATCGTGAAATAGAAATTGAAGCCTTTCTTGATCCCACTCTTAGTTCCAATCAGATTAACGCCTTACAACAAAAACTTCAGCAGTTTTCGGAAATACAGCGGGTCACTTTTATATCTCGAGAACAGGCTTTAAAAGAATTTCAAAATGCATTTGGAGAAAATTTACAGCAAGTACTAAAGGAAAATCCTTTGCCTGCCTCTTTCCGGATAGTGCTTTATTCCAATTATTCTCGGCCCGATAAGGTGGTAAAGATAGCAGACCAGCTAACAAGGCTAGAGGGAATTTCCGAAGTACTTTACCAGAAAGAACTCATCCAATTTTTACATAAATATTTAAAATTAGGGCTTACCATTGTTATTCTCATTGCACTGCTGATGATTATCATTATTACTATATTGGTCTATAATACCATCCGTTTAACCATTTATGCTCGTCGGAATATTATTCAGATCATGCAATTAGTAGGAGCGACGAACCGTTTTATCAAGGGTCCTTTTATTTATGAAGGAATTTTGCAAGGATTAGTTGGTGGAGTGTGCAGTGTGCTTCTACTTTTGGCAATGAACGGCGTCATAAAATATTTCTTTTACTCCGGACTCCGGTTGGAAAACTATATCCTTTTCGGATTAATTGGATTAGGGATATTTCTGGGTCTTATTGGCAGCTATTTTTCGGTCAACAAGTACCTGGATTAGAAAAGAGTTTCCCATTATGCGGTAATCTGTGGATATCAATCCCCTCTATAATTTCTATCTGATAAAATCGAAAACTGTCTTCTTTTTAACCATAATGGCTCACCTGGCAAAAATCTTACGTTCCAGAAAGCGAAACGACTGAAGCTTCTTATGAGATCTCTTATAACTGTCGGAGCCACTACTTGCTGTACAGGATAAAAATAACCGTCGTGGTAGCGCCGAATCTCCTCCGTTTATCGGTAAAAATAGCCGCTTTTAAAATGATAGCCGTATACAAATGTAAACTTTTAGCCGACAATTTGGCACTGCCAGATGGTTACGAAATTTTCTTACACTTCTGCTAAGAAAAAGAATAGAGCAAATTTTTGATTTTTTCGAAGCAGGACAAGCCAGGTTTCACAACATCCTGTTGTCTGAGTGCAGTCGTTGTTTGTACACTTCTGCCAAAATAATACCAGCCGCTACTGAGGCATTGAGTGATTCTGTTTTGCCTTTCTGCGGAATCCGTAAGACCTCATCGCTATTCTTTAAAAGAAGAGGACGAACACCTTTGCCTTCACTTCCAATGATGATGGCCTGAGGTCTGGTTAAATCCATTTCCCATAATGACTTTTGTGAAACAGAAGAAGTGGCATAAATCCAGATCCCACAATCCCGCAGATATTGTACAGCAGTCATAAGGTTATTCACCTTACAC
>CAYMXZ010000175.1:0-7452 GCA_964394475.1 uncultured Caldithrix sp.
AACCGGACGACTGAAGGAATCTGAGTGGCCCAAACTATCGCGGCGAATTGGGAAATTAGTCGAAGCCCCGATTTACATTGACGATACTCCGGCCCTGGATATTATGAAACTGCGAGCACGAGCCCGGCGAATGGCGGCGGAAAAGAAGGTGGGAATGATTATTATCGATTACCTGCAGTTGATGGAGGCACCCAAAGGTATTGAAAGCCGGCAACAGGAGATCTCCTATATTTCCCGTTCGCTCAAAACGCTGGCCAAAGAACTGAAAATACCGGTGATCGCTCTGTCTCAGCTTTCGCGAGCCGTGGAGATGCGAGAATTGAAACGCCCCACCCTGGCCGATTTGCGAGAATCCGGTGCCATTGAGCAGGATGCCGATGTGGTGATGTTTGTCTATCGGCCCGAACTTTACAACATCACCCATTTTGATGATCAGGAAAAGACTCCCACGGAGAATATCGTAGAATTGATTATTGGTAAACACCGCAACGGTCCGACAGGCTCGACGAAATTGGTATTCCTGAAGAATTATGGGAAATTTGCCGACCGGGCCCGGATGGAATTGGAAACCATGTCACAGGAAGCCGGATTTTAATTGTTGATAGCCTGAAATTTTTAACGAATGATTTCTCCAGGCCATTGCCAATGCCTGCAAAATATGGAATCTTTATTTTCCATGAAACCTATCTTTCTATTTTCAAAAGAATATTTTCATTAAATTTTCATAAAGGATAAACACGGATTCTTCTATTTCCTCAAAGATAGAATTTCCAGGGATATCGGTAATGAACAAAAGCTATTGAGTTCGACGAAGAAAAGAAAAAGCATAAGGCGTTTTCCATTTAAAAAATTATTTTCAGTTTATGAAAAAATGGTTCTTTTATGCTTATTCAGGTTAGAACGGTTCTGATGCCCAATCGACGTTGGAATAAACTCATGAGTGAAAAAATAACAATTTTGATCTGGGTATTTTTTATCATTTCCGTCCATTGCTTATATTCGCAAAACGATTCTATTCCCGAATACCAGCTCAGTGAAATAGTAGTGTTGGCCGATCAACTCCCCGCGGTGGAAACAATTTCTGTCTTTGAAATCACACCTATTGAGATTCGTAAATTAGATGTAAGAAATGCCCAGGAGGCCCTGTTGCAGGTACCAGGACTTTATTTTTCCCGATCTACGAAAAATGAGGTGACTTTTAAAATTCGAGGATTTGAACAACGCCAGGTGAGTGTCTACCTTGATGGCGTACCCATCTCCATCCCTTATGATGGTGTAGTTGATATTTCTCAATTAGCTGGCGATCATTTTGAAAGTATCCGAATCACGAAAGGAGTTTCTTCTTTACTCTACGGGGCTAACAACCTCGGTGGCACCGTCCATATTATCACCGCTTTACCTGAAAAGCAATTTTCATACAAATGGAGGACGGAAGGTGCTCTTCACGGCAAATTATTTACGGACATTCTTTTATCTGGCTCCGTTGAGAAAATAAAATATAGCGCCTCAATGGCGTTAGACCGGACACCTGAATTTTCACTTCCAGAAGGGGCTCCGGCCATGTTGAATGAGGATGGAGGCAAACGCAATAACAGCGCATATCGCAAGAATAGTTATCACTTGAAAATCCAATATGCTCTGCACCCTTCCCATAGAATAGGAGCTCATCTGAATTTTATTAATAATCGAATTGATGTTCCGCCGAATGCTTTAATGATCTACCCACGATACTGGAAATTTCCCGAATGGAAAAAAAATGTTCTCAGCCTTAACACTGAACATATTTTCTCACACCAGATCATTCTTCGATCCATCTGGTTTCTGGACACCTATCGGAATATACTTGAATCCTATGATGATGATACTTATTCCACGCAAAATAAAAAGTATGCATTTACTTCAGTCTATGACGATTACACAAGGGGTGGTATTATTTATCCACAAGTGAGCTGGTCTCTCACTCATATTTCCCAGGGAATCATTTCTTATAAGAATGATGTTCACCGTGAAAAATCGAATTCCTCCGCTTCATATGATCGCTACTCCACAGGCATTATGACGGCCGGCATCGAGCACGAAATGAATTTTCGGGAGCACTGGAAAGCGTTACTGGGAATAGATGCAAATTATCTGCAACCACTGGATGCCGAGGATCTATCCCTCAGGGATCCACTATTTTTAATAAATAACCGGTTTAGTGTGAAGTATTTTTCTGCGCTGAAGTGGGAAATTTACGGATCTCTGGGTCGCAAAACACGCTTCCCAACCATGAAAGAATTATATTCTGAACGTTTGGGAAGAAACGTTCCTAATCCGGATTTGAAATATGAACGATCATTAAATCTCGAAATCGGTTGGCGATGGACACACTCCAGAGGTTTTATTGAATCCATATTTTTTCAAAACGATTTAACAGATCATATTGTAAATATTCAGGTCGGTGATGGGATTCAACAATATCAAAATTTGGGTAAAGTTCTCTCGCGAGGCTGGGAGGTAACCTCGCAGAACAAATGGAAATCCTTTGAATTTTTTATTAGTTATACATTTTTACATGCCCGGAATCGAACACCCGACCGAAGCTCTCCCTACCTGGAATATCGACCTGCCCATCAATTCAATGGACTATTTTATTTCTCACCTCATCATGCTTTACAGTCAGGGATTGAATTTGGCTATTTTGCCAGTCAATATTATCAGAATCCAGATAATTTAAGATGGGAAAAGCTGAACAATTATAGCGTGCTCAATGGAAGAGGCGAATTGAATTTCACGCATCATTTTTCGATATATATTCGTGTGAATAATCTTCTGGATACCTTTTACTATAGTGAATATGGAATACCAATGCCCGGAAGAGAATTCTTATTGGGAATTAGAATCAATGGGTAAAAATCCACCAAAACCAAACTTATCACCGGTACTCATCGTGGGTTCGAAAAATTCTGGCAAGACGGCATTTCTTGATTTTTTGATTCAGAAAGCTTTTCAGAATAAACTCACCGTTGCCGGATTTTTAAGTCGTGGAAAACTATGTGATGGTCAGAAGAATCAATATTTTTTAGAGGATATCAGCACCGGGAAGCACTATCTGCTGGCCAATCAAACTCCAGGTCGATCAGAAAAAATACCTTATGGCGGTTACTTTTTTGATCCAGATATCTTTGAATTAGGAAATGAACTGCTTATCCATAACCTGAATGCTAACCTGTTAGTGCTGGATGAATTTGGACCACTGGAATTAAAAGGTCAGGGTTTTCGCAAAGCATTTGATATAGTTCTTCATGAATACCATGGAATTTTTCTTATCGCGGTAAGACCAGTCGTATTACCTGAACTGAAGAAAATTTTACTCACAACACAAGAAAAGAAATCTTTCTGAGCTTTTTAGAATTCAAGATTTATGAAGAAAAATTTCCATCAATTGTATATTGTTGTACTGAAAAATATAGAAAACAGTCTGGATAGAATTTTTAGTAGAGAAACTAATTGCCAGATAGTAGCGATCTTATTCACGTAAACCTTGTTCTCATAATCCTCCCCCGGACAAAATCAACCACGAACTACATCGATTACTTTTGTTCGCTAACAGTTCAGCTTTTATAAAACAAAAAGATATGGCTTTTTTACAGAGTCGATGGTCCGGCTGAATACGACCCTCTTTAACCAAAAATATTTTCCATTTATAATCTTAGTCTGACAGGATATCCGAATTACCACGGAAAAATCATTATTCAAAATACAGTTCATTTACACCCCAGGATCTGCATCGAATTGATAAAGTGATTTTCCATGTAAAATAGCTACCGTTCCTGCGATCAATTTTTATTTTATCTTCTATTGCAATCGATTGAAATGATAGCAAACTACTCTGAAAGTTTTGCCTGACGGAGTCGAGCGGTTTCATCCCAGAGTGGAACCACATTGTTCAGAAAATCCTGCTTCTCCTTTCGCAGCTTCTCCATGGGTAGGCCAACATATTGTTGTGCTTTTTCTTTAGTGGAAATATCCGGTAAGGGAACCGAAGCAGTTATTCCATGTGTGGCTAAAATCCGAACGATTTCCATCCGCGCCTGCTGAGCCAGATTAATGGAAGCACCTAACACCCGGGCAGCCTCTAGCGGCGAATGAAATCCTACGGCGTTAGCAGCGGCTACCCAATCCCAGCGCCACTGCGCCTTACGGATCAGTGACAACACCGGCTGCATTTGTTTTTCCGTCGCCCCGCTGTCCCAGGCAAATTTTGCTTCAATATGGGAGATGGCCAGTATTTCTTCGGCTTGATGTTTAAGTTCCTGTATTTTATCCTGTCGATCATATACATTTTGCATCAAAGTTTTTTCGCTTTCACGGTGACATACCTGGCAGGAGTTGGCGACATTATTTAATGGGCTCTGGATTTTATGATCCGTAAATTTGATTCCGCCCTCACTGCGGTATGGCATATGGCAATCCGAACATGACACTCCCCTCTCGGCATGAATACCAGTGCGATAGACTTCATAATCAGGATGTTGAGCCTTTAAAATCGGCGTACGGCTCAATTGATGAATAAAATCATAATGATGATATTGATCATAATAGGCTTCCATCGCCTCTACTGTAAATCCATTATCCCATGGAAATGTGAGATAATTTTCCTTTTTACCTTTGAAATAGTACTCCACATGGCATTGAGCACAGACCAGAGAACGCATCTCCTGATGAGTGGCTTGCTGGATATCTTTTCCCTGATGTTGAAAAGCCTCTATGAGTGCGGGTCGGGTAATTCGCAAATCCAGGGTTTTTGGATCATGGCAATCCTGACATCCAATGTTATTGGTAATCTCAGATCCCAGTGAATCCCATGGACTGCGATAAAACTCCGCTATTCCCATCCTATTCATCATGCGTGGTACGTCCGTACTTTTACAGGACCAACAGGTAGCTGGTTGTAGGACGGCGGTTCGTAAGGTGGAGCGAATGTCTTTGATGGCATAATAATGCCCTCTGGCCTGATTATAATCCCGAGAAAAAGAGTAACCTGCCCATAAGATGACTGTATACGGAGATTCCTTTAATAAATCTCGCATGACGGAACCGCCATATTTGCTTTTAAAAGTTGTGTCTAGCGTTTGACGATAGGTTTCATATTCACGGGGGAAGTTTTCGCCCCATATCTCGTTACGTGGCTCCCACTCGGCGATGGGTTTCAGTAATTGGAAGCGTAAAGCGGCTTCCTGACGTCTCTCGATAATTGATGATCCAAATAATCCAACCAGAAAAACCAGCAGCAGAGTGATTAGAAACAACACCCAACCTAACCATGGTTTATGGCGAACCAAATCTGATATAGTTTTCATCTTTTACTCCACTAATTATTGACCATTTAAATTAGATAAAATAAATGGTTGAAGCCATTCAGGGAGTACCGGCTTTAGACGAGGTACTCTTGAATACGGAACGGACGCCAGGTTGTGTACCCGCCCATGCGGTGTTTCCCGGTGACATTCCCAGCAAAGCTTTCCTGCATCATGGCGAGAGCTGGTCAGGGTTACTTTTCCAGATGAAACATCCTGCACCAGATGAGAATGGCAGCGGATACAATTTTCTTGAATCACGGCTATCCCGGCAGATTTTACCTGAATGACCTGCGGTTCCAACCGAAAAGTAAACACAAAAGAATGTCGTGCCCCATCGCTGGCTTTAAAAAAATATTTCCTCAGCACATTATCCTGTGGTACATGGCAATCGTTGCATACTGCCACTCGTCCATGACTTCCCCGTTGCCAGGTAGCATACTGCGGTGCCATAACATGACAATTCATGCAAGTTTCTGGTTTATCAGATAAATAAGAAGTAGCATTGGAAATATGTAAGATAAGCAGAATTAGACCTCCCAGAATTCCGCTAAAAATAATTGCTGGAACTTTCCAATTAGATGGGGGACCAAATGTGTTATTTAATAAATGTAAAAAGCGTATAATAAAAACCATAAGAAATATTGACTTCCCATTTATCTGCAATTCATCTTAACCAATATCAAAATTACTCTCTGTGGCTTACCTTTAGCTAAAGGACGTTAAGAAAAAAAATATAGCCTCATACTAACCATTAAAATTAATACGAGGCAATAAAAAAAATTTATTTCATTCTGGAGAAGAAGTTAAAAGATTCAGCAGGCGGAAGGTAAGATCTTCTTTTTAGAAAAAGAAAAACTTGAATTCAAAATCGATTGTCCTCTTCAGCATGAGAATTCATAAAACCAGTCCCTCTATCCCGCTCTAGTTCGGCATAATCAAACCGGGTAACCTCCGGTGACCGGTTTGATTGGCAATTTCTCCAAATGGATAATCCCGAAAAGGGATTCCTTCGAAATAGTTGGCGCTCCAGATGGAACTGGCCATGGCTCGGGCCGAACCCAAATGGTCGTTCAGGTAAAGCACCTCTGCCTTTTCCCTACTTCTCATGCAATTTCGCTTGCGACTCTTCCTAACTCTTCTTCCGGGGAAATACTTACTTTCAACTTTCCAGCTACTCTATCATTCCCACCAGGAAGTGGTGGATTCCCATAAATGTTCCAGTAAAACAACCATCCGCCATGGAAGCTCCCCAAGATTTGTCTTTTCTCTCTCGAAATGACATCTAAAAAAAACGGTGTTCTAATCTCCTTTTAATGAGCAATACTACGTAGATCAGATTGAAAACCATCTGTAAAGCAATTACTTTTAAATTAGATGAAAAATAACCTGGGATAACGTTGACTATTTCATCCAATGCCAGAACCATCACTTGCCGGGAAGAATAGATATTTTGAAAAACGAAACAAAGCAAGACCATTAAATTCAAGAAAAGAAAACTAATGAAATGAAATCTCTGATAAAATTTATTTCTTTGAAAAAAGATGTTTCCAATTATGAGATAAAAAATGAATGCAATCATAAAATAGTAAATCGTTTTCGACTCTCCTCAATTTTTTATTTTAAAGCGGGTACCTGAAATCTGTCTATAATTTGGTATTGCTTGATACCGGAAGAAACGGAAATTCCCCTTTTCACACCATCAAAAATTATCTGCATATGCTTCCATTCGTGAGGAGGCATGAAATTCCTATCCCTCGCTATTTCAGGATTGAAATAGACGTTCATTTGAAGTTCCTCGATTCCAAAGTCAGGAACAATATCTTTAGGGCTGGTAGATAATTCAGCTTTGCCTGTTCCCTGTCTTCCCTAGGCCGTCTGCCCGAATTGGGGTTCTTTTAAAGCCGGTTGAGTAAAAAAATTACGTATTTTTTCAGTCAATGTTAAAGGCTTAGTTCCCAATTGGAAGCAAATATTCGTCGTATCATACTTCCCTCTAATTCCGAATAACTCATTCACCATTTCTTGATTTTCCGCCCACCATTGTTGGAAGAAGTGCCGCTGCCTTTCTGCCGGGGTCATGTCGGCAAGACTTTTGGTTTGGCCTTTTTTC
>CAYMXZ010000176.1:0-7407 GCA_964394475.1 uncultured Caldithrix sp.
TTATTTGCCCCATACGCAACTGCTTCTTTTAGCAAATGAGAGTATGCCACATCACCAAAACTCATGTTGACGATTTTGCAACCATTATCCACGGCATACACAATCGCTTCTGCAACATCATCCACTTCCAGATACCCCGCTGCGGTGCCTGCTCGAAGATTCATCACCCTTACTCCAGGTGCCACACTGGCAATTCCTTTTCGATTATCGGTTAAAGCATTAATAACTCCTGCCACCGGTGTCCCATGTCCCCCGGGATATTCATCCATCGGATCATTATCTGGAATTAGATAATCTCCATCATCTGGAAATTGAGGGGCATCCGTGAAGTCCCATCCAATAACGTCATCGATGTACCCATTTCCATCATCATCGATTCCATTAAAATCCTCTCCATCCCTTTGCCCATTCCCGTTTAAATCCTCCGAGGTATTGACCCACAGTTGTGTTTTCAACTCTGGATGAAAGTAATCAATGCCGGTATCAATTACTCCCACCATAATGGATGATTGTCCCTGTTCCAGGTCCCAGGCCTGAGGCAACTGCAATGGGGCCATGTACCATTGGCGGGGGAAAAGAGAATCATTCGGTTGATAGTGAATTTTAAATGAATAAATCGGTTCAATCCATTCCAAGCAAGAATTATTCTGCAATTCAGTCAACGCCCGAGAAAGCTGATCGGCAGAATGAGTTTTCACTCGCACGATATTTTTTAAGGGGGAATCCGGTCGATCAGCATGATTTAAAAATACTTTTCCTGAAATGATCAGATCGTATTTGATAAAGAGTTGTTCGACAGAAGAATTTGTGAATTTCGCTTGTGTGACGGGTGAAGATGAAAACAGAACGGGTTCTTTTAATTTGCAGACTAACTCATCTGCTGGTAGCAATTGAAAAAAGAAAAAAATAATGACGAATGAAACAATAAGACTGTGTGGAATCAAAAACTGGAACATCTGGCTCCGACCAATGCCCGGAGTTATATGATTTGGCAAGGGATTCGACATGAAGGTATAGTAGAAAAGGAATGTGATTTATCGTTACTTACTTCTGGTATTTATGCTCCCAGATTTCTTTTGCTCATAATCTTTTGTAAATCTTCTATCTTCCGTTTAAACCTGGAATTCTGGGGATCTTTCTGTAATAATTGGTTAAACACTTCAATCGCCTCTTCGAACCTCCCCTGAGCAATATAAATCTCTCCTAAAGTAGGAGATAAAATGGGAGGTTTGCTGACTTTGGTGGTTTCTCTTTTTCCAGGAGCCTTTTTCTCTGGAGGAATAGATACATCGATTTTATCCACTTCCACTATTTTTTTTGTGGAAGGTGGTTTTTCTGCAGGTTTTTCCGGAAAAATAAAATCCTCCTCTTTAATAAATTCTTCTTCTTTTTCTATTGTTTTCTCAGTGCGGTCTTCTTTGGTGACTAATTTTTCTGTGGCTGCTTGATCTTTGTCCTTAATGACATCGGAAATAAACGATTTAAAATCGAGTAATTCTTCTGAGACTTTTTCTTCCGGAATTTCTGAGGTGGTAGAAGGTTCTGGAATTGACACCTCTGGAATTTTGGATGGTTTTTGGGGCGATACATCTACCTTCTTTTCCGGAGCAGGTACTTCAGCAGTTGATTCCGGAGGGGATTTTTTCTCCTCATAAGTGGAAAAGAAAGATTCAATTTCTGAAGTAAATTCCTGCGCGCTGATGATGTTAGACTGATCCGTGGTTTCAACAGGTGATGGCATTTCAGTTGGCATTTCCGAAACGGTCTGATCCGGAGGAACGTTCGGAATAGTATCTTCATCTTTATCCTGGAATACTTCACTGAGGGCTTTCTCAAAGTCATATTCTTCTTGATCTTTGGATAAAGATTCTCCTAAAATTTCACTCAATTTTTCTTCGCCTAAATCCTCGGTAACTGGTTTCTCTTCCTCCAGCTTCATCTGTTCAATTTCGAGGACTTCAGTTTTCCATTCAAACTCGGGTGTTTCCACGGCCGGGAGGTAATTGAGGCTGGCATCGGTCTTGAAAAGGTCAATCAGATAGGCCTGAATATTGCTTTCTTTCGCATCGGCCTGCAGGTTCAATATTTCGTTTATCGCCGATAAAGTTTCCCAGGCTTTAGGATTATTGGGGTCATAGGCTAAGGATTTCTCTAAATGCTTTTTGGCATCCGTATAATTTTTAACATGATAATGAGCAATTCCTAAAACAAAGTGACCAAAGGCATATTGGGAGTGTTTTTCCAGGTTTTTCTGACAGATTTCAATGGCTTGCTGATAATCTCCCTCATCTATTAAATTAGCAGCCAGATGAGCAAAAACCAGAGAGTCCGGATTTTTTTGGAGAAGACGCTTGAGTAATTCTGTCGATAAAGATGATACCATTTTTTCCCTCTATATTATAAAATAATGCTTTATTACCAGGCACTGACTGTTTTTGAGAGAATATCTTCTACAATCTGCTCGATGGCCAGTGAATTCGCTTGATCGATTTCATCGCGGAGATCACTTCCTGATATGACTCCATAACGGGATATCGTTTCGGACCATAATGGCTTCTGGGTATGAGTATTCACACATTCACTCTTCACGGTGAGAACCATTTGGTACTGTTGAACCTGCTCGGTCGGTGTTATACTGACCGGACGGCGTTGGATGGAGAGAAGTGTACCCTGCAAAATCAAATCAGCAGCTGTCTTATCAGTGATCACTTTTAGAGAGTTGTCGGACACAAAAGCCTTTGTTACTTTTTCCATAAACTCTTCACGCACACCCGGATATTTGGTATTATCTGAGAAATCTTCAATGTAAATAGTTTTTAAATATGAAGGTAATGCTCCCCGAAACGAATATTTCGCACAGCTAATGAAAAAAATACAAATGAACAAAGCGTAAAATAATTTATTCAAGGTGATACTCTTTTAACTTACGATATAGCGTTCGCTCACTAATTTTCAACGCTCGCGACGCTTTTCTTTTATTTCCATTATATTTTGCCAGCGCCTTTTTTATCATCTGTTTTTCCATCTCTTCGATGGGCGTTATTTCATCCTCATAAGAAACATCTTCGACCTCTCCTGAAATAACTTGATGATTTATATGGCGATTGATATTCATCAGCACTTCTTTCATATCCCTGATTTCAACTCCCAGCGAAAGCAGCGCTTTGTAAATTAACTCTCGTTCTGCCTGTTCCACAGTAGTATGTACCGGCACCGGTAAGGTCGAAGCGGTCTCAGGAATTTCCTGATAGTCTTTTAGATGTTCTCGCACCAGGTCAGTATCGACTACTTTTCCACCGGATAACACTATCATTGATTCTACAAAATTTTTCAATTCCCGCACATTACCCGACCACGAATAATTTATAATCAATTGCATGGCTTCGGGAGTAAATCCCTGAAAAGGAACGGGATTATCACGCAGAGCTTCTTTGACAAAATAGTCAACTAATAAGGGGATATCTTCGCGGCGCTCTCGGAGGGGAGGAATGTGGATGGTGATGGCTTTTAACCGATAGTATAAATCCTTACGAAATTGCCGGTTTTGCACCATCTTGCCCAAATCGCGGTTAGTGGCAGCAATTACCCGAACGTCGACCTTCCGCAAATCACCGCTGCCCACTCGCATGAATTCTCCGCTTTCCAGCACTCGTAATAATTTCACCTGAGTCTGTAAGGGCGTTTCCCCTATTTCATCTAAAAAAATGGTTCCTCCATCCGCCAATTCAAAATAACCCTTTTTCGTAGCAATGGCGCCAGTGAATGCCCCTTTTTCATGTCCAAATAATTCACTTTCCAGTAATCCCTCTGGAATGGCCCCACAGTTTACGGAAATCATTGGTTTATTTTTTCGAGGACTCAACTGATGAACTGCCTTAGCCACCACTTCTTTTCCGACTCCGCTTTCACCCGTCAGCAATACCGATATATTGGTCGGTGCCACCGACATAACTAATTCGATTACCTCACGAATTTTTTCCGAATTACCAACAATGTTTAGCTGTTCTTGTATCTTCTTATATTTATTTAATACTGACATCTCCACCTCGAATTCGTGGTAGAAAAATAAAGGGATATTTCAATAAAATCAAGTAGTTATTACGATCTTTCTTTATTTCTTTTTCTTTTTATCCAGAACAATTTATAAAATTTTTTTCGCTGTGGATAGTTTAACATTTTAAAAATTTTTCATGAAAGGTGTAGAAAATTTTCATATTCCACTGGAAAAAACCACCAAAACTTAGATAAAAGTCATCAGTATTTTCATTAAAGTAATATCTGTACTCAACCGATATCTAATAAGTAGAAGAGAGTGGATCTGGTAGCGAAGGAAAAAGAGAGTGAAATAAAGGCGATCACTTTTAGGGATATTTATTTATGAAAGATGCGGCTTTTATTATAGTCAATGAATCAATGCAGGTGGAAGCCTACCATCCGCAGATCTTTAATTTATTTTCCATTCCCGAAAGTGATCATCCGATTCAGGACGTTCAGCGACTACTTGAAAACCATCCAGATTGGTGGGGAAAGATTAAACAATTAATGACCACCAGGAATGGAAAAACAAGTGATACTTTCATTTTGAATTCACATTCATCCGATAAGTGTCCAATAGAGGTAACGGTATTCAGGTCTTTTTCTGGCATAAAAAACCATAAAATAGTACTCTATTTTTCTAAAAATCATCAGCAGCTGGAATATCAAGTTCCTCTCTGGCGCAGTTTAAAGTATAACGCTCTTAGCAAATTGGCTCCGAGTATTGCTCACGAAATCAGAAACCCGCTCAGTTCACTTGCCATTCATACTGAAATCCTTGACAATACGCTTCCAATGCTTACTTTACCCGGTGAACAGTACCAGCGAATGAAAAAATCTATCATGGTGCTGCACTCGGAACTTGAAAGAGTCATGAAAATTCTTGACCGCTTTTTCAGGCTGGCCAGATCGGGAGTAAAAGAATCATCGTATGAAGATCTAAACTCCATTCTGCTGGAGGCCTTCGAACTTGTTAAACCCCAATGCTATGAACAGGGAATTAAAATCGAACTCCATCTGGAAAAAAATATTCCTTTTGTATACCTCAATCGCGACGAACTTCTGCAGGTGCTTTTAAATATTTTGATCAATGCTATGGAATCGTTATCGGAAGGAGGAGCGATTACCATGCGATCTAAAAAAAGTGATAAAAGCAGCTATATTTTTATACAGGATAATGGTCATGGTATCTCTTCAGACGATTTGAAAAAAATATTTTCAGAGAATTTCAGCCATAAAAATTCAGGAAGTGGTATGAGTTTAATTTTAGCGAAGCAACTGATTGAAAATCTTGGGGGGAAAATCGCTGTGGAGTCTGATCAACGATTGGGCACCATATTTAGCATCGAACTTCCACACATGAGTCAATTTTAAGGACAGATATTTATGGAAAAAAATCGTATTTTAATTGTTGATGACGATGAAAATTTAAGAGATGGTTTGATAAACCTCTTGAATCTGCAGGGATATGAAGCCAGTGGAGCATCGAATGGAGAAATCGCTTTACAGATGCTTGAAAGCCAGGTTTTTGATCTAATCATTACCGATTATAAGATGCAGGATATGGATGGGATGCGTTTACTTAAAACCATCAATCACCAGTATCCCTCCATAAAGGTGATCATGATCACGGGTTTTGGTTCTATAGAGCATGCCGTAGAAG
Organism: uncultured Caldithrix sp.; assembly: GCA_964394475.1. Classification (GTDB taxonomy): domain Bacteria; phylum Calditrichota; class Calditrichia; order RBG-13-44-9; family RBG-13-44-9; genus RQOF01. The sequence goes on from CAYMXZ010000176.1 coordinate 5,699, forward strand.
CGATGCAAGCCGGGGCGTTGAATTATATCTCCAAACCGGTGGTTCCTCAGAAATTATTAAAAATTGTGGAGGATTCTTTATCTGCAACGTCCTCGGAGATTTTGCACCGTGACAATAATAACAAAGTCCTGGAAAAAATGCGGCATTTCCATGAGATGGTTGGTCTCAGTAAACCAATCCAGGAAGTGTATCGCAAAATTCAGGAGGTGGCTCCCACTGATATTCCGGTTTTGGTGCTGGGAGAAAGCGGAACTGGCAAAGAATTGGTTGCCCGTGCCATCCATGATTTGTCTCCCCGCCGTGAAGGACCATTTGTAGCCGTAAATACTGGAGGCATTCCAAAAGATTTAATTGCCAGCGAACTCTTTGGGCATCTTAAAGGAGCCTTTACCGGTGCGATTTCGGATAAGAAGGGAAAATTTGAAGAAGCTCATGAAGGAACTTTATTTTTGGATGAAATCAGTACCATGAGTATTCCCGTTCAAATTTCATTGCTGCGAGTCCTGGAAACCAGCATTATTGAACGGGTCGGTAGCACGAAACCAATAAAAGTAAATGTACGCATTATATGCGCCAGCAATGAGGATCTGCAAGAACTCATCCGGCAACAAAAATTCAGGGAGGATCTGTATTATCGGTTAAACGTTTTTAATATTGTTTTGCCTCCTCTGCGGAAACGGAAACAGGATATTCCTTATCTGGTGAAATACTTTCGTTCTTTGTTTAATCTGGAATTGAATAAGAACATAAAAGATGTCAATCCAGCTGCATTACAAATCCTTAAACAATACAGCTGGCCAGGAAATATTCGTGAATTACGCAATGTTTTATTAAGGGCGGTTCTTTCCGCCGAAGATACCCTGGATGTTCATCATTTGCCGACAGAATTAACTCAAAGCAAATTAGGTTCTGAAACGATCACTTTTCGCTCCGGTACCCCTCTTTCTGAAGTGGAAAAGATTATGATTTTACAAACGTTGCAAGCTGTAAAAGGTAATAAATTAAAAGCGGCTGAAATTTTAGGGATTACTCGTCGATCACTCTATAATAAGCTGGAAACCTACCAGATCGAACCAAAAGATTGAATTCCACCAGAAACCTAAAATGCAGAATGGTGAGTGCTCATCCTTCCCGCGCTGGAGTTTAATAAAACCGCTCTGTATTGTTCATCAACTTAGATTATTCTCCTTCTTAGATTTATAAAAATAACTGTAAAAGAACTACACACTTTTAAAGGACGATGAAGCATATCCTGTAAGTTTTTATAGAAAAATGGCATGTTATCCTATTCACCAATCGTGGCAAATTATTTGCTTTATATTATTACGTCATATTTTTTAAGGAGAAGATGGATGAAAAGAATTTTATTAGTAGATGATGATAAAGCGTTAAACCGCAGTGTGGACATCCTGCTTACGTTAGACGGCTATCAGACTTTACCGGTGTATGATGGTGAAGAGGCCCTGCAAAAACTTCTGCATCAGAAGTTCGATTTACTGATTACCGATCTGATTATGCCGAAAATAGATGGTATCGAACTTATTTCTAAGGTAAGAAAATTAAATTCCACCCTGCCGATAATGGTTATCTCTGGACAATTAAATAATCGACTGGTCAATCTACTAAAAAAACAGGAAATTCATTACATTATAACCAAACCAATTAATCCGACTCGTTTTCGAAAGTTAGTGCGCCGAGCCTTTGAAGAG
>CAYMXZ010000177.1:0-7387 GCA_964394475.1 uncultured Caldithrix sp.
TTTAGTAAGCTCATTTTTACAGAATATTCTAAAAATCTCTGCCCATTTTTTATGTTTTTCATTATCAGAATAAGTTAAAGCCATATCAAAATAGTTATCAAATCGTTCTTGTACTTCATGGGAATTAAAGGTTTTTATTTTAAATGCAATACAAAAAGGTGAGCAAGAATGAATTTTCTTTTTTATATCAAAAGTTTTATTCATAGAGACGCATTCAGATTTATTTTCTCTTTCACGGCAATTCTGTAAAAATTTGTTTAGTTCTTCACTTTTTATATAGGAACCATATTCGCGTTTTATTAATCTCCCATTTTTATCTAGAGTAACTTGAATATGAACCCCTTCTTTTGGTTTTAAATTTTGAATTAATAAATCATGGGGTAAATCTTTTGTAAAATTAATGATTTCTCTAATCATTATTTTACCTTTAAATATTATTAAAAGTGATGTTTATTCTTTATGCTTTTTTTAATTGTTTATCACATCCACGCACCCAAAGCCGAGACTATTCTTCTCACCAAGACCAGCTTCATATCCAAATTGAATTAATTTCTCGGGAGCTTGAATTCTGAATTGAAAGGAAAAACCTCTAATCTTTGTTTCCTCCTCTCTCCCTTCTTTAATGGTAATTAACCGTGATTGTGGCGTTGAAAGAAATTCAATACCAATTAATTTATCATACTTAAACTTTTCTTTCATTTTGCCGTCATCTGGATGAGCTGCTAAATATTTAAAAACTAAATTGTTAAAGAAATAATCCTGATATTCTGGATCATGAGGTGAAAGGTATTGTGAACTTTTTTTATGATTGTAAATTACCGTTTTCGATAGACAGATTGGAGATAAACAACCGAATAAGGTATCCTTTGATAACTCTGGAACAGGAAGTATTTCAATAGTTCGAATATTGAAAATAGCTTTACTTTTCTGATCAGCAATATGAATCTCCTGGTTTTGAAATAAACCAATTATAAAATTTTCCAAAGATTTATCAATATGAAATGAAATATATAGAAAGGATTCTGTATTTAGAATTTTTAAACGGTCATTTAACCGTTCGTATTTCCCTGGAAACAATTGAGAAAATGTAAACAGTTTGAAATGTTTATTATCAATTTTATGTCCATGTATATGTAGCCAATCTGCGTATTTTGGATCTGCACGTCCAAGAACATTATAAATCCAGGCAGATATTGGGTACTGATAATTAAGGGGAAGTAGATTATGGGTTTTATCTACTTCTAATTTTAATTTTAATCGCATTTAATCGATCAAATCAAAATGTTTTGAATAAAAGAAGATTGCTTTTCAATCTTTCCGCTTCTAAAAATTGATCAATATAATTTATGGTTTATAATCAATTAAATTTTATTAAAATTATTATTAATTAGCAAGAAAAAGATATCAGAATTTTTATCTTATTATTTATCCTGGTTCATTCACGAAATTAGAATTTTATAAATGAATCAGAATACATAAAAAGGTAACAATATCCTTCATCTGGAGAAAAAGAATTTTTCAGATGAATAGCAAAAAATAATTATACTATCTTATTTCAAAAACCGGATATTCAGCGGATAGCGGAAGCGGATACCCTCGTTGGCCCGCACCGTGGCAATGATAATCATCACGATGGCAAAAATCCCCAGCGCAATCAGCAAAAGTATCCCCACAATTACCACAATCAAAATGGCGCTGATGATGGCATAAATGATAATGCTGATCTGGAAATTCAAGGATTCTTTCCCCTGATCATCCACAAACTCAAATTCGTCTTTTTTTAACAGCCAGATGACCAGTGGACCAATGATATTTCCGAGTGGAAAAACAAATCCAGCAAAAGCAATGAGATGGCACAACATTCCGAATGTCCTGGCATCTTTGCTCAAGGTTTGATCAGGTATGGCCTTCTCGGGTGTGGTTTGCTCAGTCATCGTGACCTCCTTCAAATTGGGTGTCGAATTTCGCTTAAGGTGATTTGATGGTTGATGAAATAGAAATGCACTTTTAATTCCTTCTGGCTTTCTGCTTTACATCGAAAGAAATTTAATCAGCAAAATCGACATACCTAAATAAAAAATCGATTTTCTGAAAAATCTTTACTGGATTTTATCAGACAGATCTATCACCCAACCAAATAGACACTTTCCAGCTCATGAAAGATGTGTCGAACAGCCATCGATTCTTTTTCAGGTGTTTTATATTGACACGATATACGTTATACCGGTTTCTAGATGAGTAAATAGCGTATCCCTTTTCTCAATGATGAGATCCTGTTTTCACCAACAGACCGGGATCCCGGTCTTTTTCTTTCTCCAATTGATTTTATTCATGCCCTATGCTATTTTAATCAAAATATTGATAGAATATATAATGGGTAAATATAAATAGTTGCACCAATCAATAATCGCTTGGCGGATGAACGCGAATTGACAAATAGAAAGGAGAATGAATTGATATTATCCATATCGATCCTGAATTTGCCGACTGAACCTTTTGTCTTCTCCTTTATTAAAACAGATACGTGTCGAACAGTTATCGATGACTATAAATTTTGTTTCGATCTGCCCGACCGGTATAAACTTTAAGAGAGAGAATCTTTTTTTCATTTTCAGATGGTTTAATTCTATGTCCATGGAGGAATTCGAGTGATGAGCAATATGGGTTCATATGAAGAGCAGCTGAAGAATTTTGATTGGAAAATGGTAGAGCAGGAACTGGGTTACCAACCGGGAAATGTGATAAATATCGGTTATTACTGTTCCGATCGGATCTGTCAAATGGGTAAGGGAGATAAGTTAGCCCTGATCTGGGAAGGCTTCAGTGGAGAAATAAAGAAATATACCTTTGAACAGATGCGGATTCTCACCAATACCATCGCCCACTATTTGAAAAATTTAGGAATCCAGCCTGGAGAGCGAGTCTGTCTATTCATGGACAAGATCCCGGAATTGTATTTTGGATTTTTAGGAATTTTAAAGATGGGGGCAATTGCCCAGCCATTGTTTTCGGCTTTTGGTGGGGAATCCCTTTTTACCCGACTGGAAGATGCTGGCACGACGGCTATCCTTACCCAGAAAAAACATTTAGGAAAAGTTCGACAGATTATCGATAATTTACCGCAACTGAAATATGTATTGGTGGTAGATGATGATGGCAGTAAACCTTTGCGGGAAAGAGAAATCGCTTTTGCCATGGAAAAAGAATCACCCATTGAAAAGTTTGATATTTATCCTGCCACGGCAGAAACACCCTCTGTTCTGCATTACACTTCCGGCACTACTGGCAAACCCAAAGGTGCTCAGCATGTGCACTATTCCCTGATCTCTCAATATATCACGGCTAAATATGTGCTCGATTTGCGTGAAGATGATATCTACTGGTGTACGGCCGATCCGGGCTGGGTGACTGGCACCTCTTACGGAATCATCGGTCCCTGGTCAAATGGAATTACCCAGTGTGTTCTGGACGCCGGTTTTACTGCCGAAAGATGGTACAAATTTATTCAGGACCATAAGATAACCGTGTGGTATTCGGCTCCCACTGCCATTCGCGCCTTGATGAAAGAAGGGGAAGCACCCATAAAGAAATATGATCTCTCTTCTTTGCGACATCTGTGCAGTGTGGGTGAACCGTTAAATGCCGAAGCGGTGCACTGGTCAAAAAATGTATATGGACTTACTTTTCATGACACGTACTGGCAAACCGAAACCGGCTGCATTATGATCAGCAATTATCCCGGGATGAAAATCAAGCCCGGCTCCATGGGAAAACCCTTTCCGGGAATCACGGCCACCGTGGTTGATTTAAAGACTCATCAGCCCATTAATAAACCGGGAGTGGTGGGATTGATTGCCGTTAAACCCGGCTGGCCTTCCATGTTCCGAACCTACTGGAATAACGAAAGAACTTATCAAAATAAATTTGTCAATGGCTGGTACATTTGCGGAGATCGCGCCAGTATTGATGAAGAGGGATATTTTTGGTTTGTCGGTCGCGATGATGATGTCATCAATACCGGCGGTCATCTGGTGGGTCCCTTCGAAGTGGAATCCGCACTTCTGGAGCATGAGGCGGTGGCAGAATCGGCAGTAGTAGGTAAACCGGATCCCATTAATATGGAAGTTGTGAAAGCCTTCATTGCACTGAAGCCCAATTATGAACCCAATGATATGACCAAGCTGGACATCATGAATTTTATCCGCAAGCGACTTTCGCCCCTGGCCATGCCGCAGGAAATTGAATTCGTGGAATCTCTTCCAAAAACACGCAGTGGGAAAATCATGCGCCGCTTATTGCGAGCCAGGGAATGGGGTGAAGAAGTAGGAGACACCTCCACCCTGGAAAATGAATAAGCAAAAAATTTATTTATAAAAATATAGGGAAAAAACTGGAAAAAGGAGTGTCATATGTCAGATTTAAAGGAAGTCATTCGCCAATATGTGATCGATGAATATCTGGAGGCAGATAGTGATCAGGAAATTACCTACGATACCAAGTTGATTTCAGGGGGGATTGTTGACTCGTTTTCGATGGTTTCTTTGAAAGTTTTTCTGGAAACCAAATACAAAATTCAGATTCCCGATGCCAAGGCGACTCCGGAAGCCTTTGATTCGGTGAATAACATCGCCAAATTGCTCAAAGAATTTGGTATTGAATAAAGGAGAATAATTATGGCCTACAGCACTGAACTGCGAAACATATTTCAGCAGGAGCTGGAGAGCATTCAACAGGCTGGGATTTTTAAGGAGGAGCGCATCATCCATGCCCCGCAAAGTTCCGAGATCGATGTGGTTTTTCCGGTTGGATCGGAGAAAAAACATGTGATTAATATGTGCGCGAATAATTATTTAGGACTCTCTTCTCATCCAGAAGTCGTGAAAGCCGCTCATGAGGGATTGGACTATCGCGGCTATGGAATGTCCTCGGTGCGTTTTATCTGCGGCACCCAGGATATTCACAAAGAGTTGGAGAGAAAACTCACCCAGTTTTTAGGCACCGAGGATACCATCCTGTTTCCTTCCTGCATGGATGCCAACGCGGGAGTGTTTGAAGCGATTCTTTCTGAGCAGGATGTGATGATTGCCGATCGGTTGGTTCATGCCTCAATTGTGGATGGCATGCGATTGTGCAAAGCTCAGCAGGATACTTTCAAGCATTCCGATATGGATCATCTGGAGAAAAAACTGCAGCTCCATCAGGATAAACGGTCGCGGATGATCATCACCGATGGCGCTTTTTCCATGGATGGCGACCTGGCCCGGCTGGATAAAATTGTAGAGCTGGCAGAGAAATATAATGCCATGGTTTTTGTAGATGACTCTCATGCTACTGGTTTTATTGGTAAAACTGGTCGGGGCACCCATGAGCATTTTGGAGTGGTGGGAAAGATCGATATCATCACAACCACTCTCGGCAAAGCGTTAGGGGGAGCATCCGGTGGCTGCGTTTCTGGGCGAAAAGAAATTGTGGAGCTCTGCCGCCAAAAAGCTCGTCCATATCTGTTTTCCAACACCATTCCGCCGGTGGTGGTAGCCGCCGCAAATAAGGTGCTGGATATTATCTCTAAAACCACTGAACGGCGAGATAAACTGGAAAAAAATACTCAGTTCTGGCGAAAAGGATTAACCGAAGCCGGATTCATCATTAAAGAAGGAGAAACTCCGATTGTGCCGGTCATGCTGTTCAATGCCAGGCTCTCACAGGATTTTGCCCGTGACCTGTATGATGAGGGAATTTATGTGGTTGGTTTCTTCTTCCCGGTGGTTCCGAAAGGACAGGCCAGAATCCGTACTCAGCTATCGGCCGCTCATGAAATGCACCATCTGGAGAAGGCTCTGGATGCCTTCATTAAAGTCGGAAAGAAATATGATATCCTGCATAAAACCAAAGAGGAAATCATCGAGAAATACGGATTGTAATTTTTTCAGTGAAGAATCTCCGCGCCCCGAGTTGTCTCCAAAAGATTACTCGGGGCCGGAAAAATAGAGGTATAATTCCAGTCCTTTTATTTTCGTCTTTTTCAAATCATCTACCAATAATCCGCTTCCTTTCGTAATAAATTCGATTTTCTAATTTTTTACGGTTCAGTTTTCGTATTAACTTTATGAAAATTCACGTATCGTGTATCATTTTTTATTCAATATAGAAGGGAGTAGAAAATGTATCAACGAATTCGCTACGACTTGAATCAGGAATTGATCAAGATAGGAGAAGCCGGCTTATATAAGGAAGAAAGAATTATTTTAACCGATCAGAAGCCGCAGATAAAAGTGATTTATCCCAAAGGATCCAAACCGCGCGAAGTCTTAAATTTTTGTTCGAATAATTATCTGGGTCTGGCGAATCACCCCAAGATTATTGAAGCCGCTCATCAGGCACTGGATAAATATGGATTCGGCCTGGCTTCGGTGCGCTTTATCTGCGGCACGCAGGATATACACAAACAACTGGAAAAAAAGATTTCCCAATTTTACGGAACGGACGACACCATTCTCTATTCTTCCTGCTTTGATGCCAATGGAGGATTATTCGAAAGTTTTTTAAGCAGTGAAGATGCAATTATTACCGATGCCCTCAATCATGCCAGTATCATTGACGGCATTCGTCTCTGTAAAGCCCGACGTTTTATATATGACCATTCCGATATGAAATCGCTGGAGACAGTATTGCGTCGCGCCAGGGAAGGGGTGGACATCTGGGGTGGTCCAGGTCTCTCCAAAGAACCCGAACCGGCCAGAAATGTATTGATCGCTACCGATGGAGTCTTTTCCATGGATGGAGATATCGCCGATCTGAAAGGAATTATTAAACTGGCCAAGGAATACGATGCCGTGGTGATGGTAGACGATTCTCATGCCACTGGATTTTTTGGAAAAACCGGTCGCGGTTCGGTGGAATATTGCGATGTGATGGGAGAGGTGGAAATCATTACCTCCACCTTGGGTAAAGCAATGGGCGGAGCTTCTGGCGGATTTACCACCGGCAAAAAGGAAATCATCGAAATCTTGCGACAGAAATCGCGCCCCTATCTGTTTTCCAATACCCTCTCGCCGGTAATTGTGGCTGCTTCCATTGCTGCTTTTGAATTATTAGAAGAAAGTGATGATCTGCGAAAAAATCTAATGAAAAATACCGCCTATTTTCGTAAGCACATGACAGAATTGGGTTTTGATATCATTGCCGGGGTTCATCCAATAGTCCCGATACTTTTTCGAAAATTTGAGAACGACGCCCATCTGGCTCATCGCATGGCACACGATCTATATAATGAAGGAATTTATGTGGTTGGTTTTTCTTATCCGGTGGTTCCCAAAGGCCAGGCCCGAATTCGAGTCCAGATTTCAGCTGCCCATACCAAAGAACAGATCGATTTAGCCATAAAGGC
>CAYMXZ010000178.1:0-2582 GCA_964394475.1 uncultured Caldithrix sp.
TGCGCTACGTCACTTACACGCGTGAATACCTGGGCTGGGGTGTGTTCGCGCTGATAAGGCGGTGATGATGAACTACCGGGAAGTGGCGAAAATCCAATTGTGCCTGAAAATACATTTAAGCCAATACCGCTTCTCAGGTGCGGCGTGATTCAGATTCCATCGACGGTAAAACAATCACTATTGAAAGAGAATAACAACCCAAAATATTTTTGTTAATGGATCTATTTTATATGTATTAAATTAATTTGAAGGTCAGGTTATGGAAAAAATATTGAGAGTGAGTAAAAGCAGATTAATCGTTGGCCTGGTGTTGACGGGTTGGTTGTGTGTGGTATATGCGGGGAAGTCTCCCGGAAAAGACATTGTATTAGAGGCTGCAGATGATGGAGAAGAAGCCCCGCTTGTGTGGCAGGAGCTTGACTATACGGAGAATCCCGTTGATATTCCGAATCCGGATAGAGGCTTTTATAGACCCCAATCTTATGTAATTCCGGTCGAAAGTGAACCTGTACCAGTTCTTACTAATTTATCGACTACTATAGCAGGCACCTCTGTTCCAGTAGATTCTCGCATCGTATACATGGAATTTGACTTGAGAAACTTCTCCTCGAATGCCCCTCTTAATGGAATGCCGCTGGGGCCATGGAGTGCTGCCGGCAGTCTTCCACCAGAATATGGAACAACTCAACCTTTAACACCCGCTGCACTTGATTACGTTAGGGCAGCGCTTCAACAAATAAGAAACAGCGAAGCTGTTGCTATTGTGAAATTTAATTATGATGGACGCGGCTATACATATAATAATCGTGGAGGGTATAACCAATTCATTCATGATTGCGAACCAGGAGCGCCGCAAGGTCGAGTGTGGTATGAAACAGGTGTCGCTGAAAAATCTGATTTATGTGGTATTCCCGGTCATGAAGACAAAAACTGGGTGCAATATCATCTGTGGCAGCTGAGAAATATTTTTACCGAATTCGAGGACGTCATCATGTGTGTCAAAGGGGGTATTTTTGGACCATGGGGCGAAATGCACTCATCATCATATGCCAGAACGGCGGAGGGTTACCACTGGCTGTTGAAGGTGTTGCTGGAATATGTTCCTGCTTCGCGTTCTATTTCAGTACATGCCGGGGGAGTCATGGCCTGGCATAACATGGAGTACGGTACCAATTATAGCTTTGCTAATTTGATGCCTGCCCCGGCCCGCGGTACCCCCGCGCAACGTTTCGGTATGTTCAATGATAGCTATTCGCGGGGTGGGAACGACTTTAGTGATAACGGTTCGCTCTCCGAAGGGTATAGATTAATTGGAGGCTATTATGATCGTAACGCCGCTTTAACCTGGATAAGAAATCAACATAACTTCTATGGTGGTGAAACCGTTTCGCCGGGTCCTGATGATAATATCTATCCCAGATTTCCCAACGTTCCTTATGAAGCCGCTTATGCTCAAACGACTCATTTGAATACCAGTTACAGCCCACGCACTTATAAACTGTGGGGTGATTTTGTATATAATAAAGAAAATGTAACCGCTCCCTTTACGCCTCCACACGATGGAGTGACTCGAACGGCAATCTTTGACCCGGTATATGACGGCAGAAACGGAATGGAATATATGCGTGACAGACTGGGCTATCGGTTAGTGTTGCGTGAGGCGAAAGCAAGTGAATGGGTAAAGCAGAATGGTGTCCTGAAGTTCGAAGGAAAGATCCAGAACGTTGGCTTTGGTCATATAGTAAATAAGAAAAATGTGTGGGTAATTCTGAAAGCCAGAGATGGTTTCAACATATACACGGCACTGACAAACCTTGACGCCAGGGATTGGCGGCCTGACCTGGACAGCAGGGCAGAAAATACGACCGCCTGGCGTGATTTGAATTTTGCTATTCATATGAGCCTATTTGGTAAAGTGCCTCCCGGTGACTATGATATTTTCTTAAAGATCAACGATCCGAAAGAAAAAAGCGCTAACAAGCGCTGTATACGGTTTGCGAATAAGGGAAATAATTGGAATGCTGACCTTGGAGCAAATTTAATTGGCTCGACGACGGTCGTCCCTTAGATATGTTCATCGGCAAAGGCGGACTAAATGAGTGTCGGAGGCAACTGAATTGATCCGACAAATGGAAGTATTAGGCACGATTAACCATATTTAATAAAACGGGAAGCTGGAAAAATCGAGCTACCTCGCACTCAACAATTATTAAATGTGGGTGGATGGTTTTTATTACTTCCCCAAATATCCCATCACCAATCTGTGAAAAAACGATGACACCCACACAAGTGCAGAGTATGATTGAAAACATTACAGCCACCCATCTCCATAGAATTATAATAACCGGAAATACAGTTCTCTTCATTTGACTGGTGATGTCGGCAATGGTATTTTTAAGATAGGGATTGCCAATTTTTGCCTTTCCACCTCCCGGGCGTTTGTCGACCGATTCGTAACTGCCACGCGCCTGACTAAATTTTGAAACAATAGATTTTCTCATTTCACTTTTATTAAAAAATTACCGTCTGTTTTATTGATTTTTGTTGTAAAGCAGGATAAATTTACTTCTGAACTTAATTGG
>CAYMXZ010000178.1:2682-7382 GCA_964394475.1 uncultured Caldithrix sp.
AGAGGAATGGAAGATAGTGCCGGCAATACCCACCTTTATTATAGAATTTATCAGGTCATTCCAGGAATTTATGGTGATGGTTATGATAACTCCATTTATCATTTCGATTTATCAAACTCAATTGACACCTTATTCTTAATTGATAATGTAGAACCGGACTATTTTCCACCGCCTTATCATGGAGGAGGAGAATTAGTTCTGGATTATGAGTTCTGGGATAATGATCCTAGTAAATTTATTTATTGTGGTTTTAGTTGGGGAACCGACATCGGTTCTGGGTATATCTTTCGTTATGATTCCGAAGTAGGATATTGGAATTATGGTTCACCTATGTCAGGAGTTGAGATATCTAAACAAAATGATAGTTTATTATTTGCTTCCAACGATCAATTTTTATTTAAAAGTACTGATGGCGGTCATTTTTGGGAAGAATTTAATTTCTTAGGTTTGCATTTTCAGCTTATCAATATTTCACCATTCAATGAAAGTATTTTATTTTCAATGCACTATTCTCATATTTGTAAATCTACTAATGGAGGATTAACCTTTACTTTAGTGGATAGTAATATTTTTAATGGAAAAAATTTTCATTTTGATTCTGATAGTATTCATATCTATGGAGTTAGTGGCCATGATTTATTCAGATCCTCTGATTCAGGAAATAGCTGGGAAATTGTCTATTCTGATACTACTTCTTTACACATCAGTATCGATCCATTTATCTCAGGTCAGATCTATTTATCAAAACATAATCAGATTTTGTTGAGTCATGATTTTGGTAATACATTTCAATTATTTGCCGAATTGGAGAATGAAGTTATTGGTATTTATAAAAAACCATTAATCAATAAAATTTATGTAGCCACGCCATTCGATATCTACGAAATAGATTCCACCGGCATTCATTTAATTAAGCATTTGACGGTCATAGAGAATACTAATAACATTTCAGAGATACCAAATATCTATACAGTAGAACAGAATTATCCCAATCCATTTAATTCTGGTACTACCATTCGTTATAAAGTAAAAGAATCGGGGAACATAAAAATTGTATTGTATGATCTTACCGGTCGGGAGTTAGAGCGACTTTTAGATGAGTATCGAACACCCGGTGATTATTATTTATACTATGATGCAAGAGACAGGTCGAGTGGTATATATTTTTATCGATTAATTGTGAATGAGCATCCGATGGTAACCAGGAAGATGGTTTTAATAAAATAAGATCTGAGAACAAAAGAAAACATAAAATAAAGTCCAGGGTGGCATATCTATACAACCACATTGTTGCAGCGCTTATAAAAAGCAGCGGCTTAAGCCCTGAGCGTCGAAAAATCAATTAAAAATGAAAAAGTTAAGAATTAGTATTTTGTTAATCGCCTTCGTCTTTAGTCTCTCTCATACTCAGAGTTATTATCCCTTAGAGCTAAATAATCGATGGGATTATTACCGATCTTGGTGGGAGCCCGGTGGTTACTCTTCTTCAGATTCATTCAGCGTCAGGGTTATTGGGGATACCGTATTATCGGGTAACTCACATTACTATATTCTCAATCGAAGTGATCTTACGATGCGTGATGGTTTTTATTTGGTTAGAGCAGATTCCAGTTATGTCTATTATTATTTTGATTCTCAAGAAGTGCCTTATTATAAACTGGATGCCACAATTGGTGAACAATGGAATGCCGGTATTGAAGTCATTACATTAGAAGCCATCGATAGCACCTACCTTTTTAATACATTTTCCAGAAATTTGGTTTACCGAATTGATGGTTTGATTCTTCGTTGGGTAACTCTTTCTGATAAATTTGGGCCTCTTTCTTACTGGTCGACAGGTGAGCCTCCAGGTACCTGCTATGAAAGTATAGATCTAATGGGCTGTGTTTTATCAAACGTACAATACGGAACCCTGTTAGAAATATCAGGATCCGGGGAATCAAAAATTTATTTTGAACTATTTCAAAATTATCCGAATCCATTTAATCATACGACACTAATTCAATATGAACTGGAGAAAGAGATGAATGTAGAACTCGTTTTATACAATATCATCGGAGAAAGAGTAAAATGCTTATACAAAGGAAATCAATCGAGAGGGAGGTATAAAATTTCGTTGAATTCGAATAATTTAGTTTCCGGCCTTTACATTTATTCGTTAAAATCGGATGAAGGTATATTATATAAAAAATGTCTTTTCATAAAATAAAGATTGTCTAACTACCGCTTCACCACCACCGGCCATCCGATAATTGTGTCAAGCTGGTTGGTTGGAAATTGTAATCATATCTGGTTAAGAATGAAAACGTATTTTTTAATATTCATTTTTATAGTTCTCTTCCTGAGTTGCACCAGAGATACGACAGAACTTTCCAGGGTGACTTTCCCGGTGGAGCCTATAATTGAAAACCCTCAATTAAAGATATTAAGTTACTTACCCTATCATTTTGATCCTTTTGAATTTCCAAAGGATTCAATGATAATTGCCAATGTGGGTACCGGAAATTTAGAGTGGGCGTTTTACACAAATGCCGTATGGTTGACCTTTATTCCGCCGTCTGGTGTTAATGATGATACGATTATATTCGATATTGATTGGAATTATTTTCCATCCCAGGGATCATATGTGGGAATGATCTATTTTTATACGAATGTTGATTCCATGAAATGGCCATTTGTCTCAGAGAAAATAAATGAGGACATACAGATTTCCTTATCTTATGGTTATGGATTAGAACTTCCCGATTCAAATGATGTGTTGGGTTACATTTGTTATGCATCATTTTCTGGGATGGTAGAGCGGTATGAAACGCATTGTCTGGCGAACAGCACCTTTCTGTATGAATTTCAATTGAGTCCTGAATCCTATGATACGTTAATAACCGCTTTTACCGAAATAGATTTTTTAAACTTAATGAATGCAATTCCTGATCCTCGCGCTGGTATTCGATGTCCATGTCCATCTTCTACCATATGTTTTCGTTTTAAGATTACAGATAAATTCAAGATAGTTTATATAGATTTGGGTCAGGAACCTCAAAGATATCCACCAGGCTTTTTAGACTTCTATAATAAAATTGCAAGGATTCTTAAAGGACCTTGATAAAAGGAAATCTCCTCTGGCCTCAGGTGGTATTTATCTAAATCTAAACGTTGAAGAAATTTTAGATATTTTGTAATAAGTAAGAGGACATAAATAATTCGGATGCTCATTCGTGTTTAAGGCCGCGCGAGATGGCCGGCTTATTTCTTAACGATGGCGTGAAGAGTCCAGCTATAATTAAGGTAGGCTCATCATTGCAGATTTCAGCCAACTTAAAACAATTTATTAGAGGAGGATAAAATTAACATGGAAAAGAAAATAATGTGCGCGGGTATACTGACCATTCTATTAATTTCTGATAATTTATCAGGTCAAGTTCAGAAATGGGATATCGTCAGTTTATCGAATCAATCCTATAATGACGTCATTCTCCATGATCTGAAATATGACACTATTTATGTGAAAGTCTACGGAGATATTTTCGCAATCCCGATCGATTCGATCTATTATCTGAAAAGAGAAAAACCTTCACTGAGTGCAGCGGGAGTAATCTTTAGCATGACAGTAGGGGGCATAATCGGTTATGAGGTGGCGAAAAAAAAATCTCAATTTTATTATGGATACCATGTGATGGTTGGAATGTTAAGTGGGGGTATCGTAGGTTTTTTATTAGGAGAGGCGATAGGGGCAGATGAATATTGTTATTTAAGAAGTAAGAGTCATGAAGAGAAAGTAAGAGAATTGAGAAAATTAATGGAACGCCACAAAAATTAAGATAAAGATCATCCGTCGATTGAAACGCCGTTCGATAGGTGAGTGTTTCTGACAAGGACAGGGAAATACATCATTTCTATCTGGAAGGTCAATATTGGCAAGCTGTTAATCGTTTGGGTGTTTCCGAGACGTCCGCGGTGATTTGTATGTGCGGCATTATTTGGAATGGCGACTGTTTTGAACACCACCTTTCACTCAAGGACCTGTGGGTTCCCCAACAAGTGGATGGAACTAACGCCTCTTCGCCGGTGCCCGCAAAATCAGCATTGGATCAGTTGATTTTTTTGTTATTGTCTTTTAAATTTTTGTGAAATTCAAAAATAGGAGAAATATCCTATGCTGAATTTTCCAACCAGAATTTTAATAATATGGCCGATCTTTTTTATTATTCAAGCCATTCAAGGTTATTGTCAAACGGGCGCCTGGATTCAGCAAGCCATTGACCTTTCGATGAGCGGAACCTGGTTTTATGGTGCGGGGGAAACAGTAGTTATGGTTACCCGAGAAAATTCACGATATGTCTATTTTTTTGACATCCGTTCTGCTCAATGGTCGGTGGTAGATTGCCAGACCACCCAAAACTTTAAAAAATATGCCATCAAGGGTCAGGTCGCTATGGTATATAGCGATTCACTAATTGTCGGTTATAGTGGAGTGACGTCTCAATGGGATACCGTCTACTATCGAGGGCAACCACTGGATCCTAATCCTTCTATGGGAGTGGGGGATCCAAGTTATGGGTGTGGTGAAAATCTGGCCTGGTTTATAACGGATCAATTTGTCTATATTTTCGATGCAGAATTAGGGCAATGGAAAACCCACGCCTATAATCTTCCCTTTACCTATACCAGCGGTAATGGACGATTCTGGTCAAGAGAAGATT
>CAYMXZ010000179.1:0-7333 GCA_964394475.1 uncultured Caldithrix sp.
GCCTATCACTGTTTTTCTTTTGACGGCGATCTGCATAAAGGCCGAATTGATATTGATACTTTGAAACAAATATTATATCCTTTCGATCCAGCACATATGCTCCCGGTGGCAGGTGATAATGATCAGGATGGTTTGACCGATATCGAGGAAGACAGTCTGTATTTTGATCCAGTGAATTATGATACCAACGGAAATGGAGTCCCTGATGGTGCCGAAGTCGCGGCCCAGCTGATCCGGCTCTTTCCTCAATTGAAAGATAGCGCGGATGGTCTTCACACCTGCATCACTCTACATCCACTATATGGAATCGAAAATTGTGAGGTGTGTGGTGCGATGCAAAACATGGGCTCCATCGAATTTCAAAATCCGGAAAATGGACGTATCTGTCAGCTTCATTTTAATGGGTTGCATGCACTGGCGCATGGTAGCTTCGCCTACAACGGGACTACCTGGCCAAATCAACGAATTTCTGCCGTAGAACTCTACCGTACCATGAAGACGCATCATCTTTATGTTCAAAATGATAGTGATCAGGATGGGTTGACAGATGCCGAAGAATCTCATTTCGGTTATAATCCTGATCAAGCCGACACCGATGGCGATGGTATCACTGACGGAATGGAATTAGCTCTTGCCATGAAAACCATTCTGGATAATTTACCAACTTCTCCGGGAATAGTCGGTCCCTATGTGTTGCATTATCCTACTAATGGTTTCTGGAATTGCCTGCTATGTGGAATGCCGGTAAATATGGGTTATCTGGAAATCTGGAACCCGAATATCAACGGCCCCTTTACCATGAGCTACTATGCCTATCATTTTCTGGAACGAGGAAGTTTTGCTTATGAAGGCCGGATCCAGAATGGGCAGTGGCTGGCGGGACGTCTGAATCCAATCATGCTGTCGGCCTATCTAAATTTTTCAACGCCTATTAAAATCCAACATTCGAAGACTAGTCAATCCTTCAATCTCCACCAGAATTATCCCAATCCTTTCAACTTGTATACGACTATTCGATATGAATTAAATACCCCGGCAGCGGTTGAATTAGTCATTTTCAATCTGTTGGGAGAAAAAGTAAAGACTATCGTCAATAGGTATCAGAAAAGGGGTGAATATCAGGTGAAATGGAATGGATTGAATGACGAAGGCAAAGAGTTGGCCAGTGGGATTTATCTGTATTCATTGAAAACTGCTCATCAATCCATTGTCCGAAAAATGATTCTGGTGAAGTAAAGAAAAGGTTCAAGAGGAAAGGCGGAAGAATAACAGGAGAGAGAAATTCGTTCAAGAATAAATGGAAAGGGGGCAGGTGGAAAGCGGGAGCCGCCAACAGCGCGCCACTCATTGGTAGTAAAAAGATGGAATAAAAAAAGGCGGCATCTATACCACCTTTTTTAAAAATAAGTTTATGTATCTGCTAATCGAGTTCTTTCCCAAAATCATACAAGGGAAAGGATTCACACATTTCCCTTACCTGTTGTTTAACATGCTGATAAATCTTATCATTATCTAAATTTTTCAACACCCGGTCGATCAATTTTGCTACTTTTTTCATCTCACCTTCTTTAAATCCGCGGGTAGTAAGGGCAGGGGTTCCCAGACGGATACCGCTGGTAATAAATGGGCTTTTGGTGTCAAATGGCACCATATTTTTATTGACTGTAATTCCAGAAGCATGCAGAGCATTTTCGGCATCTTTGCCCGTGATACCGATATTGGTAAGGTCTACCAGCATCACGTGATTGTCGGTGCCGCCTGATACGACGTGATAGCCCAATTCAATGAGTTGATTAGCCAGCGCCTGTGCATTCTTAATGATCTGGGCGGCATAGGTCTTAAACTCAGGTTGTAAAGCTTCTTTAAAAGCCACTGCTTTAGCGGCAATAATATGCATGAGAGGACCGCCCTGAATGCCAGGCATCACGTTACTGTCCATAATCTCTGAGATATTCTTCAGTCGCCCGGATTTGGGGGCAGTGATCCCCATATCATTTTCTTTGTCTTTACCAATCAAGATCATACCCCCTCGCGGACCGCGCAACGTTTTATGAGTGGTAGTCGTCACCACATCGCAGTAAGGAATAGGGCTGGGATGCAAACCAGCGGCCACCAGCCCAGCTGGATGGGCGATGTCCGCCATCAAGATGGCCTTTACTTCATTGGCAATTTCTCTAAATTCTTCGAAAGGATAGAATCGGCTATAGGCACTGGCTCCAACAATAATCATCCGCGGCTTATGCTCCCGTGCTTTTCGCGCCACATCATCAATATCGATATAACCGGTATCTCGTTTCACTCCATAGGAGATAATTTTATACATTTTTCCAGAGAAATTGACCGGACTTCCATGTGATAAATGTCCACCGTGAGCTAAATCCATTCCTAAAACTGTATCACCCGGTTTGCAGAAAGTAAAATAAACCGCCATATTGGCCTGGGTTCCGGAATGAGGCTGGACGTTGGCGTATTCGGCTCCAAATAGTTTTTTCGCTCTGTCTCTGGCCAGATTTTCGGCTTCGTCTACCCACTCGCAACCGCCGTAATAACGCTTCCCGGGATATCCTTCAGCATATTTATTCGTCATGACACAGCCAGCCGTCTGCAGTACGGCTTTGCTCACAAAGTTTTCAGAGGCGATAAGCTCAAGAGTAAAATTTTCCCGTTCAATTTCACCTTTAATAGCGTGAAAAATTTCCGGATCAGTTTGTTTGATAAACTCCAGCATATCTGTTTCTCCATAACACGATTTGGTGATCTTATACTTTTATAAAAAAAGCCGCAGCTGGGATCGCCGCGGCTCTGTAATAAACTATAGGATATAAAAGCCTTTGCTCGATCCCACACTTTATTGATTTATCCAGCTATAACAGGGATCGTTCGGAGTCATGCGGTTCTTGTTCATGAAATAATCTTCTTTTGACGGAACTAGAGGTCCTAACTGATTAATGCGCCGACTGGCTTCATTGGAATAATTTGGATCTTTGGTGGCTTTTCTCAATTCATCCTGGGCATATTTGTAAACCAGTTTGTCATCATATTTTAATTTCTTATCGGTTCGTTTGTCTGTGCAATATTGTACCGCATTTTCATAAATCTCGGCTAATATCATATTGGGTAGACCATTACCCGGATCTACTTTCTGCGCATTTTGCACATAGCGGCGGGCAGTGGTAAACTCATGTAGTCTACCATATACCGAAGCGGTCAAGCACAACACATTCACATTTCGCGCATCAATTTGCAGAATTTATTTATAATAGCTGAGTGCCTTGGAGAGTTGGTTCATTCCTTCGAATGAGCGCCCCAGGTATTCCAGCGCGGTGAGATTCTTGGGTTCTTTTTTCATTACACTTTCAAAGGGCTCTACTGCTTCTTTATACATTCCGCGATCGAATAAAGCCTGTCCATATTCAATGGCATTATTGATATTCTCGGGATCATTTCGCCAGGCTCCTTCACGGGCTTTCAAAGGATCTTCCCCGCATTTTTCCATAATTTCAGCTAATAACCTCGAGGCATCGGCATCCTTGGTATCCAGCTCAACGACCTTTTGCTGAGCTCTTATGGCATTGGAGCAATCATCCTCTTTATAATAAAGATAGGCCAGTTTTACCCAATAGGATTTTTCCTGAGGCGTATCCTTAACCAGCGCTTCATAATGGGGAATGGCACATTTGGTATTGCCTCTCAGGTCCTGCACATACCCGGCATAATAATGTAAACGGGTCTGGTCAGGAAAGTCTTTTAATCCCCGATAACATACTAAAAGCACACTGTCCGGAAAGTTTAAGTTGTAATAACATTCGGCTAATTTGGAATAAGCAACTTTAAATTTGCCGGAATTGTCATGAATCACTACTTTCCAGTAGTAGGGAATAGCCCGCTTATAATTATTATATTTAAACTCCTCACGCGCCAGGCTATACCATATTCCTACTTGCTGAGGATCGAGTGTATCCATTTTCTCTTGATCGTAAATCGTATTTAAGCAATCAGGTTGACATTGTACCTCTTCTTCACCCAGAGGTTGAAGATCTTCGAGTTGGGCGTAAACTGCTGTTACCGTCAGCATGATCAAAATGAACATCATCCTGTATAACTGCTGCTTGCTTAACCAATTTTTCCCTTTCACCTTTTCATTCCTCCTGTTTTCATTAGTTGAGGAGATTCAGTTCGAATTTTTAACGTTGTTTTTGAAACCAAAGTTCGCCGGCTGATATAGAAATCATACTTTTAATAAATTTTTCTTCAGCTAAAGTTTTTTCCTGGTTGCCACGAATTCCACCAATAAAGGCGAGATCGAAACGAGCTTGTTCTTTAAAAAAAGTAAACCCGAAACCGATATGCATGGCATATTCCTGCACAGAAATTGAATTAAATATATATCCAATTTTGCTGTAAGAAAAACCAATTCTTGAATCAAACTTGTTCAAAAATTTCCTGGTTTTCTCTGCGGCGCGAGTATGCTCTAATCCAATCCCCATCTGACGAAATTCTTCTAAATTATTTACCTGAGAATTCAATTTCAATCCCTTTGACCAATCCTGATAAATAATATCCGAACTAATGAGCCAGGAAGTTCCGAATCGATAACTTCCTCCTATTCCAGCAAAAATTGGAAAGGAAGTTTTCATCAGAGAGCTTTTTTCCTCATAGCTAATAGGTGACACATAAAGCTGAGTATAACTGATTCTTGGCTTGAAATCAATAAAACCACCCAGAATGAAGTGATCAAAAGGATGAAGTTCGGTACTTAAACCGATCCCCGGTCCCCGAAAGCGATATTCGATTCTATAATACTGGTCGGAAAGCTGAGAATTATTAAATATCAGATAGTAACGGTCTTTTATGGCGCCGAAAAAGTAATTCATACTGGCCGCGAATCCCATTCTACGGTGTGGCGACCAGATTAGACTTATTTGTGAACGGGCAATATTCCCTTCATAAAAAACGTTTTGCTTATAGCTAATTTCAGCCTGTTGATAACTGTAGCTGTAATTAAAATTAGTGAGGGCATAAGGTGTGATGGATGCCCCAATTACCCATCTCTTTTTTTGTATAGGAATCGCTAATTGCAATCCCTCAAAATTAGCAGTCGATCGGGTAAAACTCTGCGATTGTTCTAAAAGGGCGATCTGAGTGGATATCCAGTAATAGCGCAGGGAGAGATTTATCCTGGTATTATGAATATTACTCCAGCTGGCGATATTATAAGCATTCAAAGAGATGCTGTCAGATAACGCCAGACCGGTGGCTCCCATTCCACTTCCTCTCACAGAACTGGAATAATGCCGCAGACCGATTCCATTTTTACTGGCAGAAAAAATAGACTGCGCCGGTAACACCAGGTACAGCTGAAAAAGTATAATGAGTGCGAATAATATTCTGTGCATAAACACATCCATTCTACAATCGGGGACTGGCCGGTACCCAATAAGTGATCTTCAAACGGGGATGCTTATTCGCATCGGGATAAGTACGTTTGAAATAGGCCAGATAAGCGAAAAACTCAAGCTCATCACTGAAAGTACTCGAAGCATCCCGTGAATCAATGAAACTGAGCACCAGTCCAATCGAACTATCGGGTTCGTTGAGCTGTAATCGCAAAATTTCAGACAATTTTTTACGATTATCATCGGCGCTGATTTCTATATAACTGCTGTCACTCGCCCAGCGGGTGGCTAAAGCAAATCGGTTTTTTGTGGAATCAACCACAATCGCCGGATCAGTGAAATCGGACTGTAATTTTAACGTTGCCTGGTTTGCCAGACTATAATGGGGATCTACCAAACTATTTTCCAGATCCAGTGGGAGCTGGAGATTAGCGGATAGCAAGGAAATATCTTTTGGCTGGCTATTAAAAAAACCGAGCAAATCAAATTTTAAAAGAGTATGATTTACCAGCAAAGAGGAGACATAATTTCTTTGGTCAACTTTAGGAAAATCACCCTGGTAAATAAACGCATCATAAGTTCCATTTAATGTGTCTCTGTATACCGCAGTATCAGAGGGCAAATGATAGGTAAGCAATAGCTTTGGATCTCGAGTGGAATTGATCGCATAGAAGTATTGCAGGAAATTCGCTTGATCGAAATCAAACAGTACTCCGTAATTATCATCAGGGTGCGTACCGGTATCGGCCCATACTTTTGCTAAATCAATGCCGTCGCTGTTGAGGGTAAAAATATAATTGATACCAAGGGTGTCACCAGGATCAATTTGTAATTGGGCTAAAGGTTTACTTTTATCGATATTCTGTTGATAATCACTCCATACCGAATCTACATTGCTGGTCCACACATGCAATGCCGGATAAATAGTGGCGATGAAGGGCAAAGGTGTGCCGCTCGATACGATACCAGCCGATGAAAGTTGTATTTTAGCGCTGTCCACAATGGCAGAATCCGGTAAGGTAAGATAACTGGTAAAGCGAAGAATCGGACGAGCCTCAAAATTATTTAATTGGCCTAAAATTAATCGCAGTGCGTATTGGTTATTAACTTTACTGCGAACCTGATAGAAAGTATCGGCAATGGCAAAGAGGGTAGTATCTTTAACAACCCCAGGGACATCGCTATCCAGGATATTAAGGGTGAGCTGATGTGGATTTTCACTACAAGAAAGCAGTATCGCTGTCCATAACCAGATAAATAGTCGATAAAAAATATGTTTATTCTGCACGTTGTCCCTGTTCAGTAACTTTCAAATAAGGCTGAAAATTTAAATGATCATCACTGGTAATACAATGTTTTTTAAAATCTTCTCCAATGAAATTTTGTCCTGCTTTCTGTTTTTTCCTCAGCGGGTTAATTCAACAAAGTTTTAGCTTATACGTTTAGAGTTACCAGAGAGTTCTGTAAATCATTTTTTCATGTTCATAAAGTGGAAAAGTACGCTAAGAAAAGATTGTTGGGACGATAAATGATTTTTCCCGAATCTCAATGTCGATGGATGTCTTTGTGCATAATTTTCCTGGTTTCCAATAATCGATCATCGGCCGGCAGGTCGATCAGATGGGCATTCATTTCAGCATCGTTTTCCTTTTTTAGCAAATGGGCCATATATTCAATAATGCTGGGAGGAAAAATACCATTTCGTTCATATAAATTTCGCTTCTCCAGTAATTTTTCGGCGGATTCTACGCAACTTCCGGGAAGTTTAGGTAATTTTTTTAATAAAGTTTTATCCATGAATATATTACCTTTTGTGTAGAGTTTTTTGGCAATCTCTAAGGAGCGAGGATGGGTTATTCCCCATTCTGCTGCCAAGGTCATTCCGGCTAATAGTAAATGAATAAATGCGCTTCCATCAGGGCTGCGCAGTTCTACCG
>CAYMXZ010000180.1:0-7290 GCA_964394475.1 uncultured Caldithrix sp.
GTTTATCCAGTCCATATTTTTGGAGCTGACTCCCTTCTTCATCCACAAATTCCTTAATTCGATTATTTTCCAGTTTACTCAATATACTGCTGATCTTGGTATTGTCAGCGGGACGATTGATATTCTTGAATGTCCAGTCACTGGCATTCGCCTTCTCAAACTCGAATTGTCCATGAGTATTTTTTACTGTGATCTGTTGTACATCGGCCCGCTGGAAATGCAGAATTTTTTTATCTCGAATATCAAACAGCTTCTTATTAAAAGTATTTTTTGCCGTTTGGTTGATAGTAAAAACCAGAGAATCTGCTTTTTTGCCAAAAACATATTCACCCACTGGAGTATTATCTCCCAGCCATAGGGAATCTTTTTCTCCCTTATTGGTTTGCAATTTGACAAAAATAGCCTGCTCATGTAATCCATATTCTGCTGCTTCGGAGGGATGGATGCTAAATTCTTTGTCCTTTTCCGAATTTAATAAAGTACTGAGCATGGATTTTATGGTCGATTCATCTGCCTCAGTGTATATCGGTTCAACAATTTTCCATTGTCCCTGAATCTTTTTAATGGTGAATGACCCATTGCTATTCCGAAAGGTCAGCTGCTGCAGACTGTCCTGAACCAGCGAGAAAATTTTTTTCGATTCCTTTTTGACTGTCTCAGTTTTTTGATGTTGTTTTACTTCTACAAAATATACATATGTTCCCAGAGCGATAAGCAGAATAAGCAAAATTAAAGTGTTTCTGAACTTCATTTTACCTCTCCTCAAAAATCAATTTTCCACATTTCCTTTCCGATATTTGATTATATCATTTTTCAAACGACCACAAAAGATGATGAAAAGATATATCTCACCATTTCAGTTACCGTCTCTTCAGATAA
Organism: uncultured Caldithrix sp.; assembly: GCA_964394475.1. GTDB lineage: Bacteria > Calditrichota > Calditrichia > RBG-13-44-9 > RBG-13-44-9 > RQOF01. The sequence continues at coordinate 880 of CAYMXZ010000180.1, forward strand.
ACAACGACTCCAGTAATAACCACCAGGAGTGGAAGCGCAATTACACTGAGATAAAAAATAATTTTACTGTCTTTTTGGGTAAGAGTAACCCGCCGATCGTCGATTTCTTTCGGGCGGATGGTGATCATATCTTCCTCTTCCGCCAACCAGTTGATGATATTTAAAAACAGATCATAATTGCCAGAATTGCGAATATAAGCGTTTATCGCAAAATCCGAATCGCCGATCACCAATACCTGGGCTTTTTTACTGCCGCTGATGAGTTTGCTGGAAACTACTGCCAGCGAGACCGGTCCACGCAAATCTTTGTCCGGATTAAATTCCACCTGGCGCTGCATGTAATCAGTTTCTCCCCAACTATTGGCTGTGGTTTTAATGAGAGACTTCGCCGTAAAGCCCTCCATTCCTTCTGTCGCCGCTTCCACGGAGCGAGCTCGGGGATAAAACGTCATAATATTGAATTCTTTGAAAATCTCATGATCTTCATATTTGCTGACCAGTGGGATTTCAGGTCCCATTCCAAAAAACTGTCCAACGCCACTGGCATCTACGACAATATTATCTCCAATCTTTATTTTGTACTGACTCAGGAAGGAGATCAGATTGGAATTGGTCTGGGGATCAATTAACGCCAGGAATTTTCCGGCATTATCTATGTATTTCTTAATGGAATCTAATTCAAACGGAAAGAAGTCCGACTGTGGACTCACCGTCACCAGCACCGAGCAATCAGCTGGAATTTTTCTCTCTTCCGCCAGATTGATAGTCTTCACCACATAATTTTCCGCTTTTATACCTTCTACTGCTTTGGTATAGGCCTGGGGTTGATCTCCTTCGATGCTTCGCTCACCGTGTCCCTGGATAAAATAAATAACCTTATCCATTTCTCTGGTTACCTTAATGATCGCATTGGTCAAATTGCTTTCATTAAAATCGGTGACCGTTTCTCTCTTAATGCCACTTTCTACAATCAAGGTGTTATATTGCGTGACATTATAACGGCGGGCTATTTGAGGCTTTTCATTAGGATCAACAAATTCATATTTCACAAATTTAGAGCGGTAGGCATATTCGTCTAATAGATCTTTAGCCAGCAACTCATCTGATTTTTTGTAGAAAGCAAATATGTGAACATCTTTATTCAACCCATTCAGGATCGATTTTGTCTGTTCTGCCAGGGAGAACAACCCGCTTTTCGTTAAATCTTTACGCGCATGATGCCGATTAGTTATGAAGGCCAATAGCACCAGAATTCCAAGCACGATAACCGTGGATAAAACTGCGTTCGCCCCATATTTTACGAAGCGCAGATTCAGTTTCTTCTGTCTCATCTGAAATCGATAATACAATGCGATTCCACCGATGAGAAGCCCAAGAACCAGAGAAACGGTTGAAACCCAGTCCCAGAGTTGGTTCAGGGAAAAATTAATAAAACTGTATATGAAAAGTAAGATCCCGACTATTAAGGCAACGTTGATATATTTTTTCATGATTCATTTTCCTCCAGGTTTACTTATATCTCATCTTCTTATTCATGCTGGAAATCAAGAACGCCATTTAATTGACTCGACAGATTTAAAAGTCAGATATACCCCAAAAACACAGAAGAGGAGATAATAAAACAGGTGTTTGCTGTCAATCACTCCCTGAGCAAAATCCTCAAAATGATTAATGATAGAAAGATAATTCAGGACATTGGCCAATCCCGGACCGGAGAAATTAGCTGCCCAACCAATTACCCAAAGCAGCAGGGAGAGACCGAAACCACCAATGGCGGCAATAATTTGATTTTCAGTGAGCGAGGATATGAATAATCCGCCAGAAATAAAAGCACTGCCCAGTAATAATAGCCCCAGATATCCTGAAATAACCGGCCCTACCTCCGGGTCTCCATAAATGAATAATAATCCCATGAAAAGAAAGGTAGGAACAAGCATAATCAGATAGAAAACAATGCCTGCGAAAAATTTCCCCAACACGATATTGGTAACTGACAATGGAGCGGTGTATAATAATTCCACAGTCCCCGACCTTTTTTCTTCAGAGTACAGGCGCATGGTCACTAAGGGCAGAACAAATAATGAGATGAGAGCCAGATTCCAGAAGAATGGCCGGATTAACTGCAAATTAATATTAAAGCGTTGCGGTGGTTGGCGAAATTGCTGACTGCGATACATGTCCATCAGAGCGGCTTCCACAAAACTGCTCAGGTATAAATAAAAGAAAATCCCGGCAATCAAGGTGAAGGCAGCAATAACAATGTAAGCAATTGGTGAATAGAAAAAGTGTTTGATTTCTTTCTGAAAAACGGCAAAAGTTTTTTTCATGACTACGCCACCTCCTCTTTAGTCGTTAAGTGCAGGAAGATTTCTTCCAGAGAATAGGCCTCCGTGCGCAACTCATAAAGACCAAAACCTTTTTTTACGATCGCATGGGCCAGGTCATTGCGAATATCCGCACTGGTTTCGATCGTTAAGCGCAAATGATTATTCTTGGCCACTTTTTCTTTATTCACTTTCAGAACTTCACTGAATCCATTGACAATGGCCAAAACTTCTTTTTCGTCGCCATCGATTTCCACAATGGTTCGTTCCGAACCCTTTAATCTTTTCGTAAGATTTTCAGGGGTATCTTCGGCCACTACCTCTCCTTCGTTAATAATCACCACCCGACCGCAAGTCATTTCGACTTCCGGCAGAATGTGAGTCGAAAGAATAATGGTGTGGTCTCCACCCAATCGCTTGATCAATTCTCGGATTTCGATAATTTGGCGAGGATCAAGTCCCACAGTCGGTTCATCCAAGATCAAAATTTGTGGGTCGTTTAATAACGCTTGAGCCACACCCACGCGCTGCTTAAAACCTTTAGAGAGACTACCAATCACCTGTTTCTGAACCTCACCCAGAGAAGCTTTTTCGATCGCCGCCGCGATAGCCGCCTTCCGCTTGTCCCCTGGAATCCCTTTAATTTTTGACACAAAATCAAGGTATTCCGTCACATTTAAATCGTTATACAGGGGGGGATTTTCTGGAAGATAACCGGTGATCTTTTTAATCTCCATCGACTGATCCCAGATATCAAAACCAGAAATTGTTGCACTTCCAGAAGTAGGCGGCATATAACAGGTTAAAATTTTCATGGTAGTGGTCTTGCCAGCCGCATTTGGTCCTAATAGCCCTAAGATCTCACCTTTCTTCACTTCAAATGAGACATTGTGAATGGCTCGCTTGTCTCCATAATAGCGTGTTAAACTTTGAACTTCAATCACAGTCGCACCTCCAATGGTTATTTTATATATTATATTTTATATTTTGTATTTTATATTTTTTATCTTTTATTCCTCAGAAAGCTGTAACTTATAGTTATCGATCTTGTATCTTTGGCTACCCCAGTTTTTCGGTTGATTCTGCTGCTGGTACAGCGGATTGATCTTCGCTGCCAGCCGGTATTTCTGTTTTTTCTTCAACCTCTTCAAGTACTAATTTGGTTTGTTCGATAAAATTCTCAAGGTCCGATAGCTGCTGTTCCACTTCCACTTCACCGGGCATGTATTTTGCAAATTTTACCAGATCGGCAAATTCTAAAATGGACACGGCTTTGTTCCTGGAATCGGGATCAATATTCACCTCTTGCAAAGAATGAGCAATTTCAGAAGTCGTTTCTTCCAGAGCCTTGATAAAAAAGCGATTTTCCATATACTTTCTTAAAATTTCTGATAACTGCGTGAACAGCATTTTATGTTCTTCCTTGCTCAGCATCTCTCGCCATTTTTCTTTCAATAAAGATAATTGTTCAAAGGCGATCTCATGAGCCGGGCGAATGGGTTCTTTACCAAAAATAGTTAATCCTTTTTTACGTAAGCGGAACCAATAATACAAAAAGACCATTGCTGCTAAAATGAATACAGCGAAAGCGACAAATTGTAACCATTTTTTGTAATTTATAGGAATATTCTGCGGAGGTTTTATGTCTTTGATGTCCCGATCTTCCGCACTCAATACGCTCTTGACATAAATTTCAAGTGGCTCCGATTGAATAATCTGATAGAGCCGGGAGGTATCGGAATCGCTGAAAGCCACCGGGAAAGGGGGAATAACAAAGCGGCCAGTATCAAAAACCGAAATCTCATATTCAAACTTTTGGATAATCTTTCCTTCTTTTTCAACAGGATCATAAATGGTGAAATCCTTTATTTCGAACATTCCTAAATTGGCCCCTGGACCGGGTTTTTGGATAAATAAATTCTGGGCATGCTCGATGGTTAAAATATAATGGATGCGATCTCCAATGGTGATGATCGATTTATCCACTTCGGCCTGTATCCGAATCAATGATTCGTCAGCCTTTGCGCGATACCCGTCAACCAGAATGGATAAAAAAATCAGGCTAATAAATAGCGCTATACCTGGTCGCATCTCATTGAAATTTTTGTTCATATATTTGAACATTTTCTGCTCTCATGAGTCGTTCGATCAGTTCTTCATAAGCTGCTTTTTGTTTTTCCCGGATAAAATCCTGTGCGACTCTTTCTTTTACTTCTGCAAAAGATGGAATTCGTTTTATTTTCCCTTGCTCATCCTTTTCCGCGTATTTTTCTGAATTTGCTTTAAAATAAAGCTCAACATCAGCATTGGAATATTTTTCGAGATTCACTGCTTTCTCAATCTCTTCCTGTAAGAGCTTCTGAGACATCAGCGATTTTTCTGCCAGAATTAATCCTTCTCTCACTTCCTTATCTTTATCCAGACCTTTGCGTTTGGCAGAATCATATAAAAGCTCCCGGATAATAAAATCTTTCAGAAATTCAATTTTCTGTTGGCGACTTTTTAATTGCTCTTGCATATACACCGGTAGGCGACTTATTTCATACTGGAAATCACCACTGGTAATCTCACGATTTCCAATCCGGGCGATAACCTCGCCGGGCCGATTGGTTGGTTTTTGACTCTCACTGAGCGCCGACGTTTGTTCCATTACCTGTTGAGCATCCACGGAACGCCGCATCCGCTCCAGACATTCCACCATTTTTTTGGTGGCTTCCGCCTGAACGGGTGAATCAGGGTAAAGCTGTTTTATCCTCAGGTAATAGGCCAGGGCATTTTCATAATCATGCAACCGCTCAAAGTAAATGTTCGCAATCATATAGGAAATGCTGGACTGTTCTTTCGCCTCCAATGGATAATTCCGAAGGTAATCCACATATTCATCTACTGCTTGTTGATACAGTTGTTGATTATAAAGAGCGTTGGCTAATTGCCGCTTTTGTTCGGCGCTCAAGCCAGGCGTGGCTCCCGATTGACATCCCGTATAGATCAGTGCGAGAAAAATAAAACTGACAATTCGTATAAGTAAATTTTTCTTTTTCATCCATACTGACAAACCATAATTGTTTTGGCTTTCAAAAATCATAAAAGGCTTCTCCTCCATCTTAATGAAAGCGTCTGGCTCGCATACGGAAAAAGCGAGTCAGGGGTTTAACATAGGATTGATGAGTATAAATATCGATAAAATCAATACCTATCGATTTAAAAGTTTTCTCCAGGACATTTTTCTGAGAAAGCGCATTCTTCGCAATAGTTTCTCTGATTTCATTATACATTGTATCGATGAGCACGGTCTCTCCTGTTTCGGCATCTTCGAGTTCAAGCATACCAATAGCTGGCAGCTGTTCCTCTAAGGGATCTATGATTCGGATGGCCACCAGGTCGTGACGTCGGTTGGCAATCTGCAAATCACGTTCAAATCCTTCAGCCAGAAAATCACTGATAAGAAAGACGGTAGATCGCCGCTTGAGAATCTGATTCATGAATTCCAGAGCGGCCGCAATATCTGTTTGAGTGGATGGTTTGACTTCTCCCGAACTGGCAAAATAAAGTAATTCCCGAATCACCCGAAAAATATGCTTTCGTCCTTTGCGAGGTACTACAAATTTTTCGATTTTATCACTGAAAATAATTAAACCAACCTTATCATTATTGCGAATGGCAGAGGATGCCAGCAGAGCTGAGATCTCTATGGCCACATCACCTTTCGTCTGACTTCGACTGCCAAAGTTTTCCGAAGAACTGGCATCGAATAAAATCATTACTGTAAGCTCCCGCTCTTCATCATACACTTTAACGTAGGGATGGTTCATGCGGGCGGAAACGTTCCAATCGATGGTGCGCACATCATCACCAGGCTGATACTCGCGAACCTCGGCAAATTCCATTCCGCGTCCTTTAAAGACTGAATGATACTCACCTGCAAAAACTTCATTCACCATCCCGCGGATGCTGATTTCAATCTGACGCACTTTTCGCAGAAGCTCTTTCGTATCCATTCGTCATTCGTTATTATGATAATTTCACGATAAGGCGAAACGAGTTTAAAAAAAATAACAGGTAAAAAGAAAAATGATCAGGGTACTTC
>CAYMXZ010000181.1:0-7270 GCA_964394475.1 uncultured Caldithrix sp.
AAAAAAGCGGTTGAGACTGCGGAAGCATACCACGTACAAATCAGGCCAGGAATCACCATCGATATCGCGGAAGGCTACTCCATAGCTATCGTCAAAATCTGGCAGAAGCGAGGGGGCTTCCATAAAAGGAAAAGATGAATGGGTATTTGTTTGAGCGGCAGATGAAATGAGTAAAAGTTGGAGAAATAAAAGGATGAGAAGGGTATAGTGAAAAATCTTCAGACTTTTTACATTCAATTGCGATAGAAACTTTTTTATAGCATTTACCATGGGTTGGTAAAAATTTAGATTGACCTATCACGATAAACAAGCGGAAATTGCAGATTACCATGTGCTGGTTTATATAGCGGGCTGGCCATATTTTTCGGTGGAGCAAATGTTTTCCTTTTCTAGGAAATATTTCTTTTAGGTAAGAATATTTTCTATATTTATTCGATTTTTTTAACCGTATAACAGTCTATAAGGAAAGCAAAGAGCAGGTTTTTTTTGATTCTCAAAGTAGAAAAAGGAAAGAAGGTTTTAGAAAAAACTGCCCAGCTGGCTGAACTCCTGGAGGTAGAAGTTTTTGCAGTGGGAGGTTTTGTGCGTGACCTCTATTTAGGAGTGGAAGGGACAGATATTGATTTTGTGGTGGTGGGCGATGCCCTGAAATTTGCCAGCGAGTTTAAAAAACGGTATCGCAGCGGTCAGGTGGTACGTTATCCTCGATTTGGTACGGCCATGTTGCATTATAATGATTATAAATTAGAGTTTGTCAGTGCGCGTTCGGAATATTATGATTCGAATTCACGCAAGCCTAAAGTGAAAAGAGCCGATCTGCTGAGTGATCTCACCCGGCGTGACTTTACCATTAATACCCTGGCGCTGGACATCAGACCTTCCCATTTTGGCCACTTGATTAATCTGCTGCATGGACTGGAAGATATTGAAAATAAAATCATCCGCACTCCACTTGATCCGGTAATTACTTTTAGTGACGATCCATTACGGATTCTGCGAGCAATTCGGTTTGCGACCGTCCTGAATTTTCAGATTGAGCCAAAAACTTACCAGGCAATAATCGAAACCCGCCAGCGCTTGCAGATTATTTCTCAGGAACGCATTACCGAAGAATTGCGCCGAATGTTGCTGGCCTCAAAACCATCTCGTGGTATGTATCTTCTGAAAGAAACCGGTATTCTGGATATCATTTTTCCTGAATTAACTTTGCTTACCGGGGTAGAACAACGGCAGGATTTTCATCATAAAGATGTTTTCGATCATACCATGCAGGTTCTGGATAATATCAGCGAAAAAACTGATTCCTTTGAACTGCGATTAGCTGCTCTTTTGCATGACATTGCCAAACCACACACCAAACGTTTCGTCGAAGAAGTTGGATGGACTTTTCATGGTCATGAGGATTTGGGATCAAGAATGGCGGAAGATATTGGCAGAAGGATGAGGCTACCACTTCATACGATCAAATATTTGCAAAAATTGGTGAGACTGCATTTGCGGCCGATTCAATTGGTGGATGATAATGTGACGGACAGCGCTCTGCGGCGTTTAATGGTGGAGGCTGGTCCGGAACTAGATGATCTGATGCTTTTATGCCGGGCAGATGTCACTTCCAAAAATCCCCAGAAGGTAAAACGCTATCTGGCAAACTTCGACCATGTGGAAAAAAAGATGAAAGAAGTGGAAGAAAAAGATAAATTGCGGCAGTTTAAACTGGCCATTGATGGGAATGTGATCATGCAAACTTTAAAAATAAAACCCAGCCCTCTGGTGGGAAAAATTAAGGATGCGATTTTTGAAGCGGTCATGAATGGGCAGATTCCCAATGAACAGCAAGCCTGTTATGAGTATATGATGATGATCAAAGATAATTTTTTGAATAATACTGAAGAAAAAGAATGTTAATGCGTATAAAAGTTGTCAAAGAAATAAAATTAATTTAATCATTTAAGGTTAAAAAAACAAACCGAGGTTCACTATGGCCAAGAAAAAAGATTTTGAGAATTCGGAAGAATTGAATTCTCAGGGAGAGAAGAAAGAAGACAGCCAGAAGGAGCTGGAAGATATTTTAGGAAAATTAAAGGAGAGTGATCGTATCAGTTCAGCACCTCGTCAAAAAGAACCAGAACCTACTCCCGATGTATCGGGTAAGGAATCCAGGACAACTGAACCGGAAGGCATTGATCAAATTTTGCAGAGTATTAAGGAGAAACCGGAAGAAAAGCCGGTTGAGGAATTAAATTTCCTGCAGCGGGTTATTGGTGTTTTTACCAATCCGGAACGAGTATTTCACTATCTGCGAGCTAAACCCGATTATGTTTTGCCCATTCTGTTGGCCATCATACTGACTGTAATTTCCAGCTTCTTTGTTTATGATATTGCCATAAATGACCAGATTGCTAAACTGGAGAAAAATGATCAGATTCCCGACGATAGAAAAGAATTGATGCTGGAACGGATGGAAGCCAGCAAACAGGGGGTAGAGCGGATTGTTTACATGTTTGTTTTACCACCTATTTCCATTCTGATTATTTATGCGCTAATCAGCGCCATCTTTATGTTTGTCGGAAATATTATCCTGGGTGGTAAGGCACGATTCGTTCAGGTATTATCCACCTACAGCTATTCGTATTTAATAGTCCTGTTTCTGGGGCTGATCATAAAAACTCCCCTCATCCTGGCCAGGCAGACGGTGGATGTGAATCTAAGCCCGGCCGTATTTTTCAGCCCTGAACACATCGGGCAGGCTATGTTTAATTTTTTACAGAGTTTTGATATCCTTACCATCTGGTTTCTCATCGTCTTTGGAATTGGTTTTGCGATAATTTATAGTTTTTCGAAACCTAAGGGAATGATCTCCGTAATTACGGTCTGGTTAGTGTATGTGTTGATCTTCAAGGTGTTTTTGGCTATGCTTTTTAAAGGATTAACCGGGTGAGATGAAAGTCAGTTTATTATAACTCGAAACGGATACTATAAAGTCTTTACTAATCAGTCGAAGGAGATATTATGAAGTTTTTCAGTGTGGGATTTATGCTTCTTTTTTTGTTTTCACTGGCGGGTTATTCTCAGAATGAAGTCCTGTCGTTGAAAGATTGTATACGGATTGCCCTGGAGAATAATGTTGATTTAAACACCAGCCGCAATATAGCGCGGATAGCCCAGCTGGGAGTAACCGATGCGTACAGTAGAATTTTACCGGTAATCAATGCTAATTTTTCCGGTTCAAAATTAAAATTTGGTGAATCAACTTATTTGAGTGATGTCCCGGTAGGCGTGGATAGTTTAGGAAAGGTAATTTATGAACAGCGCTTGGTCACCACCGAGGGACGGGAGCGAAATTCTTATTCTGCTGGAGTGTCAGTGACTCAGAATATTTTTGATGGAGGCTATTGGTGGAATAACATCCGACGCAGTAAGGTATTAAATGAAGCCAGCCAATATGATTTAAAGTTATCTGAAAATCAGGTCATAAAATATGTGGCGCAGTATTATTATAACCTTCTGCGAAATATCAAGTTACTAAAAGTCGATTCACTGGCCGTGAAGCGCAGTCAGGATCAGGTGGATCGCGCACAGAGCATGTTTGAAATTGGTTCGGTAGCTCAGGTGGATGTATACCGGGCCAGAGTGAATCTGGGACAGGATCAAATTACTTATTTGAATCAAAAGAATACCTTGCGACAATCCGAGCAGTTACTCAATCTGGCCATGGGAAGAGATCCGATGACTCCTCTGGTGATTGATACGGTCGTAGTGTTTGAGCCTCGCACGGTTACGCTACAGGAACTATTTCATTCAGCGCTTGAAAAACAACCAGGATTGCAGAGTCAGAAACTAAGGGTCAGAGCCGCTGAATTCAGTGTAGCACTTGCTAAAAGTGCCTTTTTACCATCGGTCGGTGCCCGGTTTAGTTATAATCGCGATAATGAACTGCTGGAAAAAGTGTACTCGGATTTTAATCAAAACTGGTCTTATAGTGTTGGTTTGGGATTGTCCTGGAATTTATTCCGAGGTTTTTCGGATCATGTGAATTATCAGACCAGTAAAATTCAGTTGAAAAATAGTCGCTTGGCTTTAGAGAATTATCAGCGAACCTTGCGGTCGGACATACGAAATCTTTACAACAATTATAACGCCATCTTAGAAATTGTGGAAATAAACAAACGAAATCTGGAAGCGGCTCGCGAGGAATTCCGGTTGGCAGACGAGCGCTATCGCCTTGGTTCAGGTACTTCTCTGGAATTGCGAGAGGCTCAAGTGAATCTGACTCAAGCGGAGCAAATATTGGTATCGGCTGAATATAATGCGATTATTACCTATATCGAACTTTCAGAAACGATTGGTCAGGTGAAAGAGGTTATAAATCTTCAATAAGGTATTTCTATGAAAAAAATCATTATCATTACTCTGGCAGTTATTGTGGTGGTGGCATTAGTTATTGCCAACCTCTCTTCGGGTAAAAAAGAGATAGAGGTGCAGACAGAAAAAGTATTCCGGGCAGATATTACGGAAAAAGTAACCGGGAATGGAAAAATTTATCCGGTGGTGGATGTGGATATCAGTGCGAAAGTTGCTGGTGAGATTTTGGAAATTAGAGCGGCAGAGGGTGATGTTGTAAAAGAGGGACAGGTGCTGGTTGTATTGGATGGAGAGCAATATAAAGCGATGCGTGACCGGGTCCAATCGCAGATTTCAGGAGCCCGGGCAGAGGTGAAATTAGCTACCAATGAGTGGCAGAGAGCCAGAGAACTTTTTGCCAAAAATTTAATTTCTCAAGCCGAATTGGAGATGGCCGAAGCAAAGTTAGAGCGCGCGCAGAGTATGCTACAACAGGCGGAGGCCACTTTGAAAGAGACAGAAGACGCTCTTAGTAAAACCATCCTTAAAGCCCCAATGGATGGAGTGATTATCCGCAAGAATAAAGAAAAAGGCGAAATGGCTTTGGGTTCCCAGTTCCAGGCCGATGTCATTCTGGGACTGGCGGATTTATCCAAAATGGAAGCACGAGTGGATGTGAATGAGAATGATATCATCAATGTTTCCATCGGTGATTCCTGTCATGTGGAAATTGATGCTTTTCAGGATACGACCTTCCGCGGGATCGTCAGTGAGATATCGCATTCTGCTACTGTTAAAGGAACTGGAACGATTGATCAGGTAACGAACTATCAGGTAAAAATTTTATTGATTGATAAGCTTCCTTCTTTCCGGCCAGGGATGTCCGCTACTGCCGATATTGAGACCCGAACAGTAGAAAATGCGCTGAATGTACCTATTCAAAGTCTGACTGCTCGAGAGAGACCCAAATTAGAAAAAAAGGCAGGAGCGGAAAGTACTCCTGCCGAGAGAGAAAAAGAGGCTCTCAATGAAAAAGCGAAAAAAGCAAAGTCCAAAAAATCGGATCAACTGCTGGAAGTGGTATTTGTGGTTGAAAATGGAGTGGCGAAAATGCGCGAAGTAAAAGTGGGAATCAGTGACGATAACTATTATGAGGTGAAGGAAGGATTAAATGAGGGAGAAGAAGTAATCACCGGTCCTTTCAAGATTTTAAGCCGCACTCTGGAAGATGGAGATGCGGTTAAAGTGAAGAATATAGAAAAGGATCAAATGAAAGCGAAAAAGTAATCGAGGTGGAAATGACTGAAAATCAGGTCATTCAAATTGAAAAAATGCACAAAGTATATATTTTGGGGAAAACCAAAGTGCATGCTCTGCGCGGAATCGATCTTTCGATGCAGAGAGGCGAATATGTAGCCATCATGGGTCCATCCGGATCCGGTAAATCCACGCTAATGAACATCATCGGCTGCCTGGATGTCCCCACTTCTGGAACGTATCGCCTGAATGGACAGGATGTCAGCGGATTGAATGACGACCAGCTGGCCAAAATCCGCAATAAGGAAATCGGGTTTGTATTTCAAACTTTTAATCTTCTGCCTCGCGCCACGGCTCTTCATAATGTGGAACTCCCGCTGATCTATAACGGTACGTCTTCACAGAAGCGGAGGGAGAAAGCGAAAGAAGCGCTAGAAAAGGTTGGTCTGGCGGATCGGATGAATCATAAGCCCAATGAATTATCGGGAGGTCAGAGGCAGCGGGTGGCCATTGCCCGAGCGCTGGTAAATTCTCCTTCGATGATTTTAGCCGATGAACCCACCGGTAATCTGGATACCAGGACCGGCGAGGAAATCATGGAAATTTTTGATAAATTGAATGAGCAAGGAAATACTATCGTTCTGGTGACTCACGAAGATTTTATTGCCCGCCATGCCTCACGCATTATTCACTTGAAGGACGGTTTAATCGAGAATGAAGAAGTCGTAACCGAGCAGAAAAAAGGATAATAAGATGCCTTTCAGCGGCCAATGGACAGAATATCTGCGCTTTTCTGTGGAAGCTTTCAGTGCGAATAAAATTCGTTTTTTACTTACCACCCTTGGGATATTTTTGGGAGTCACCGCCATCATTGTTATTTTTACGGCTATCCAGAGCATTAATGCCTATGTAACCGAAGAATTTTCCAACCTGGGTTCCAGCAGTTTATATCTCAGTAAATTTCCGTGGGTGATCACGAACGATTACTGGGAATTGCGCAACCGACCGGAAGTTACCTTAAATGATTATCAAATTTTACGGGAGCGAATAAAAACTGCTCGCTGGATCAGTCCGCAAATTGAGAGCATGCGAACCATCGAATACCGCAACAAAAATCTGGAGCAAGTCTTAACCATTGGCTGTAATGAGCAATATGCCTATACCGATAATGCCGAGCCGGAAATTGGTCGATTTTTTACCGAGATGGAAGTATATCGAGCGCATCCGGTTTGTGTGATCGGCCAGAATGTAAGAGATGAACTTTTCAGCAAAGAGAATCCAATCGGAAAACGAATAAAAATTAATGGATATGCACACCAGATTATCGGAGTACTGGAGAAAAAGGGAAGCTTTTTTGGATTTAATCTGGATAATCAAGTTATTATTCCTTACACCACTTTTCGTGGAATTAGTTTTCACCATCGGGATGTGACAATCGCCTTTCGGACCGAAGATCCGGCTCGCCTTGATGACTTACGGGAGGAAATTCGCGGGGAAATGCGACGCTTGCGAAAGTTAGCACCCGCCGAACCGGATAATTTTTCAATTAATCAACAGACCATGTTGACGGATTTCTACAATAAGTTGACCGGAACATCATATTTAGTTGTTTTTATTATCGCGGCTATTTCACTGGTAGTGGGCGGAATTGGCATTATGAATATAATGCTGG
>CAYMXZ010000182.1:0-7186 GCA_964394475.1 uncultured Caldithrix sp.
GGTAAAATCTTTGAATTTCACGTCGAAAATCCTCGCCATATTTCAAAGGGTGTTAAGGAAGTATTTATAGAGAATGAAAAACTAAATGGACAGATGATTGATTTCAGTGATCCAAAAATAAGAAAAATTATTCAAAAGAAAACCCGTTTGAATGTAAAAGTAATAATGGGTTAAATGACAGTTTGGGATGATATAAAAGTGGAAAGAAATGAAGCATAGTGAGATTTTGAAGAAATTAAAGGGAGGGTTAATTGTTTCTTGCCAGGCAGAAGAAACCGAGCCACTCGGTAAACCATCTATATTGGCTGCCATGGCTCAGTCGGTGGTAAAAGGCGGGGCAGTCGCTATTCGCGCTGATAAACCTGCAAACATTCGACACATAATGAAGAAGGTTACTGTACCGGTCATCGGGATTTATAAAAAAAAATACTCGGGTTCAGATGTCATTATTACCCCTACCAACCGCGAGGCAGAAGCAATTCGGCAGACCGGCGTACCTATTATCGGTATAGATGCGACAAAACGACCTCGGCCGGGTGGGGAAAAATTAGAAGATATTTATCACAATCTCTCTTCAGATCGTTCATTATTATTAATGGCTGATATTTCTACCCTTGAAGAGGGTTTATATGCTGCTGAGCTTGGTTTTGATGTGATTGCTACTACCTTATCAGGTTACACCACTTACTCTCGTCAGTTGGAGGAACCAGATTTTGAGTTAATATCTGAATTGTGTGATAATTTAGACCATCGCATACCCGTTGTAGCAGAGGGGCGAATTTGGGATCCCTGGCACGCTGTTGAGGCCTTCCGCCGCGGCGCCTATGCCGTCGTCATTGGTTCTGCCATCACCCGACCTACATTAATTGCCCAGCGTTTCCAAGCAGCTATCAATCAATTTGCAAAAAAGGAATAAGAATCTTGATCGGAATTTATCTTATCAGTAACATTTTACGAGTCAAGCAACGATTCGCAATGGTCATGCGATACAAATACAAACCGGAAGATAATTGAGAAGCATCCCATGAAAGGTAATGGGTACCTGCCTCCTGGTCACCTTCCCAAATGGTTTTTATTTTCTCACCCAGAATATTAAAAATCTCAATTTGTACTTTACTGCGATGCGACAAAGTGTAAGGAATAATAGTACTATTATTGAACGGATTGGGAAAATTTTGCATGAGTTCGAAAGTGTTAGAAACGAAAAAAGCAGGGTTGCTTTCATTTTTAATGTCAGTGATGATAACATCAGGTGAAAGCTTGCGGTTAATCATTATCATGACAGCATCGGCAGTTATTTTCTCCCCAGGAATAAGCTGAGAATTATCCACTTTTATTATTTTTTGTAAACCACTCCCTAAGTAAACACTTCCCAGGTGCTGCCAACCTTGATGATAAAAATTGGTCTGGTCAAAATATACTTTTGTTGAATCCGACTGAGAATACAATGTAAAACAGGCTCGGGTAGCGGCTAATGGTCCGCCAACAATATAGGGGAACACATCATACCACCCTTCAGCGGGTACGTTCAGAGAATAGGTAATTGCCGCATAGGACGTATCATCACAAAGCAAAATATATGGTCGAAAGCCCGGGATGGAGGATATTCTCCAATTTCCCATGGCAATCGCATTGGGTTCATCCTCATTGATGATGATTCCTTTCGGCCTCCAGAGATTGCCCTGTCGATGGGGTAATAATGCGGGATAACTATAATAAGTCGCTTTCAGCGTATCGCCCAATAGATCGCCATTTTTTCGCAATCCTTCGTAAAAGAAAAAAGCTTCCCCCATCACATTTCGCTGGCGGTTAGCCTCAAGAGTTTGAAGTAAGAAAGCAGGAGTTATCACATAATTTCCCACATTCAATAACACACCGGCAAAAAAGATATCTCGCTTGTTAGCTGGAATATAACTTAAGGACTGATTGAGTTCGTAAATATAACTCGAAATGTCATAGCGGTATAATTGTGGAATGATATTGTCCACGATAGCTGAGTCAACCCAGGTCTTCGAATCCTGTAAATATTCTGCAAAACACCAGGGATAGACGCTGGGGCTGGAAGAATAGAGTAGGTTGGTGCTCCTGGCTTTAATAGAATCTCTTACCATCTTGCTGAATTTATTCAAATGATCAGCTCTCCACTTCATCCACTGAATATCAGTATAGTTTGTGGGTGGATTTATTCCTCCATGCTCTGCTTTATAAATACTTACCGTCACTGAATCATATCCACCTTCCACCGGCATGGCTGGAATGCGGTCAGAAAACTCGATCCCATCCACATCATAATTGTCGATAATTTCTAAAACCAGAGTAAGTAATAGATTTTGCACATCCGGATTAATACCAGACATCCAATCGAATCCATTTTTGACAACCAAATTGCCGCTGTTGTTCTTCAAAGCCCAATGGGGAAATCGGCTAATAATATGACCTCCATTTTGAGAGTAGGAGGTGGAGAATCCCATCTCAAACCAGGGTAGAACTTCCATGCCATTGCGATGAGCTTCGATGATAACTCGCTCTAAAGGATCGCGATGAATATCGAAAGTTGGAATCATTGCTCGTCCAAAAACACTATCCATGTGAGCACTGGGATAAATGGTGTATACTCCGTCTGCACCATGACCATTCCATACCACCGGTATTACTGTGTTGATTCCAATGTCCGCAAGATAATCCATGGCCTGGGCAATAGATTGGTCCGAGAATAAAACATCGCTATCCACATTGGTTAATTTTACTGCTCTGAATTCAAGAGCTGGTTGTGTACTAGCGATTTGAATTAGTCCAAAAAGAATAAAAATAAAAAATGATTTCATCGAAACGATATGAGTTTAGGTTTTCCAAAAAATTTTCTTGCGAGTAAGAAATTGCACGACTAATGACAGAATGAAAGTATAAAAAACGCCACGTAAAAAACCAAGCCAGGGTGACGCAGTAATTTTTAAAAGTATTTTATCGAGAGATAAAAGATAAAAAATTGGCCAAATGCCGTTTGCCATTCCAACATAAGCAATCATCGGATTTTGACCGTTGTCTATCAAGAGGTTAAGTAATTTTTTATTTCCCAATATATCACCGATAATTAGAAAGATGGATAATAGAAAAATGGCCAGTCCAGTGGTCGTCAGGTAATAACTCAATGTCGAATGATCCTTTTTTATTCCGCCCTCGAAAGGCTCGAATAATAAGCCGATAATTAAAAAATAGATTCCCCAATACGCTAATTTTTGAAGTAATTGCTCGGAATGAGTAATTGGATGTTTTACCATTATCCAACTGATGATTGAAAGTCCACTGCAAACCACGAAGGTTTGCCACACCCAGCGGGACTGCAAACCAATTAAACAGGAAAGCAAGATGGCTCCATATATAAATAAAAGGGTAAACAATTTCCAGGGTGGCCAGCTTTTTTCCCCAGAATCTCTGGACACCGGAGTTTTCATCCAGGAAAGGAAAAAATCTCCGATAATAGTTCCGGGAATTACAATAAATAGATATTGCAGATAATAAATCTTGAAGATCCAGGGAGCTGGAGAAAAATTCCACACCACACTGATCCATCCGTTGCTTTGATTGGCCAATCGCATGGCTAAGAGTAATCCCAAGATTCCCAATCGAAGCAAATGATTATTTCGGGTGAGCAGCCAGATGATAGAGCCCCAGACAACAGTATTGGTTAAAACGACAATGATAATATCACTGCGATAAAGAGAGAAACGACTTCCATCTGGATATTTTAAGAAATAGAGTAATAGTAAGGCGCTACACCAGCTTACAATTTTAATTCCCCAGCGCAGTTTCTTATTCCAGGTCTGCGGTATACGGGTAAAAATGCCAAACATGATAAAGAATCCGAGCAGGGCAATTAACCAGTCGTGAATGCGGGGTTCCGGATTTAATACATGAGGTCGAACATGTTGCAAAAAGATGGCGAAAAAACCAAGTAGAAATCCTCTTTCCAGGATGTAATACCAAATTTTTATCAATGTCTCATTCTTTTTGATTCGTTTTGTCAAAGCCAGTGGAATGGCGACTCCCAGCGAAAAAAGAAAAAGTGGGAAAACTAAGTCCACCCAGGTTAAACCAGGGAGATGTGGGTCAAAAGTATGAGTAGGTGGGGGTAATTGTGCATGATACATCCAGGCTGGTAATACTTTGTAGGGAATTACTCCCGATAAAACCATGGTTAAAATAGCAAAACCACGTAAAGCATCTACACTCAAAACTCGCGGGAAGGTATGTCTGTTGTTTAATTCAACCATTTTTTTCGTTTTTATTTATTTTGTCGGTTCAAGGTAAATGGTGCCCTAACCGGTCGTCATTTTTTTGCGGAGGCGATTATCACCACCTTTTCTTGACCAGAAATTTTCTTCAATTCAATATCCAGTAATGCTAATATTTGTTTTTCTTGCACTAACCCGCTGAGATCAAGTATTTTGGCCGATATGAGAACAAAAATATCTGGAAGCAGTGCTCCAGCATCCCCAAATGAGGTGAGTTGCATAATCAATTGTGAAACCCGGGATTTCACGTCCCTGGCTTCGACCTCTTGAACCAAACCATTATTGATCTGCAGTTTAATTATTCCCTCCTGGTCAATTACCCTGATTTTTTGAACCACGGTTTTAAACAAACCCAAAAGTTTTTTTTCGGTTTTGGCGGCCGTGATAGCGAATAGAAAAGGGGTTTTACCTTGAATCGATACCTGGCTCGGTTCAACTTTCATGGAAGCAGCACATATTTCTTTTAATTCAATTTCGCTTTTTTTGAGAATATTGGGATCCTTAGAACGCATTTCTATTGATCCCATGGCTACCGCAATGACTCTCTTATTTCGACGATCCACCTCTACCGTTACTTCGATGCTTTCTGGCATAGCCCCCATTGCTTGAACAGCCTCCATGGCCTCTTGCCGAATAGAAATTAAATCAGCCTCGGTGGGATTGACAATGCTTCGCTCGACGGTGTCACGAATCATCCCCAGGGCCGCTCCAATGGCTGAGGTCACTTCGGCATTTTCTGCAATTCGATACTGGAGTCCCAGGTGGTTAGCCGTGAATGGCACCAGTGCCGGTGCGCCACCACCCCCGCCTACTAGCTGAATCATATCGGTGTCAATTTTATATTCACGAATTAGTTGTTTAATGGTGGGCGTGATCTTTTCAGCCGCAATCTGTAAAATGTGATGGGCAATTTCCCTGGCATCCCCTTTTAACAAAATAGCAAATCGATGAAAAAAACTTTTTAACGCCTCATGATTTGGTTGACTACCATTTCTCTGTGAAATGTAGCCCAGAAAATACGCCGCTCCAGTGGGTGTAATGGTATAATGAGGTTTGTGCTCAGGGGAAAGGCGGACCGCAATATAATCCTGGGGGTCGTTGGTTAAGGGTTGAATTTTTTCTAGTTCAGCATGAGAAAAGTCTGATTCATCACTGAAAGAAATATACTGGAGATTAGCGATATGGGCACTGCGAGGCCCAACATCGATAATCTTCTGACTATCCAGGCGGGGAATAGATCCGCCAGCAATTCCCAGCGTGCGGACATCCAGTGTCTTTAAATATAATCGATGACCGGCAATCTGGGCGCTTTTCAACTGCGGTTTACCGTTTTTAATCACAGAAATATCTGTGGAAGTTCCACCCACTTCTAAAAAAATGCCATCTGAAACCTTAGCATACATAAGGGCGGCAGCTATGCCTGCCGCTGGACCGGAAAGCATAGTTAATATAGGACGTCGCCGCATCTCATTGATATCCATTATACCACCATCCGAGCGCATAATCATTAATGGCGCAGTGATACCACTCTTGCGTACCGCCTCTTCGGTCATATTGGCAGTCTCTAACATTTTAGGCATCATACTGGCATTGATCACGGCCGTGCGAGTACGGATTCGTAAACCATATAATTTCGAAATATGACTGGCTGCTGTTGAAAGAAATCCCATTTCTGTGGCCACCTCGGCAACAAATTCCTCATTTGAAGGGTCATCTACTCCAAATGCTTCCGAGGCTACAATCACTTTTGCACCTGCCCGAGAAAGTTTTTCGATGCTCTCGACCACCACTTGACGAGTTAAAGGAATTCGGGTATCAAGGTACATAAGATTTACAGGTAAATATTTACCAGGTGATAATTCAATATTTTTGGGATGACATTCCCTGCGAGCGAGATTCCCTTGAATCCCTTTACCCATTCCGATAATACCGACCGGGGCAACGTCACCCTCTAAGAGCGCATTGGTGGCCTGGGTGGTGGAATGCGCAATTAAGATAATTTCCGAGGGATCTATCCGTGCTTTCTCTAACAATTTTTGTAAGGAGTCAACTACTCCCCGTGCGACACCCTCACGGGCCGTATGAGTAGTAGGTACACAAATTTTTTCCAGAAGATGGAAGGTGGTGATGTCAATGGCTACCGCGTGAGTAAAAGTTCCCCCCACATCAATTCCAATTTTAATTTTACGATGCATGCTTCACACCCATTATCCGAGACCAGCCTCTTTCATCTTTTGTTTATATTTTATTTCATATTTTGAGATCGGAAGATAATCACAATTTAGTTTTTTGCCTTTGATAAAGTTGGTTTGGAAGTATTATGATGAACTATTGCTTTTAATGTGATTGATTTACTATCATCAGAAAGTTTAATTCAGAAATAATAAAGAAGAGATAAGCAATCCGATAATTGCCACCGACCAGGTGTATGGAATGGTGTTCCATAATATTTTTTGAACGTCCTGCTGCATCTCGTTGGCCAGCCAAACATTCTGAGTATTGGTTGGATCACTTATTCCTTGCACCTGACCAACCGCCATCAATAATCCCATAATTGCCCCGGCTTTCATTCCACTGGCCAGGAAAACCGCTGCCAGTCCATATCCCATTCCCCATACATTCAGTGGCCCGCGATAGAGCGCTAAGGGAGCTGCTAATCCAAATAATAGTACATAAAACCACCGGTTTTCCGGTACAATTTGAGCCATAACAGGTTGAAGAAGCGTTAGTACTGGCCAACCGTGATTATTGACCTGATTCCAGCTTTCACTCGGCCCAATTACTGCATTCAGGAGCATACCAATGCCCAACATCAGCACGACCGCCGGCATAACTACCGCTCCTCCCTCGAAAATTGACTGGATGAAAATATTAAGACTTCCTATGCGGTAGGT
>CAYMXZ010000183.1:0-7176 GCA_964394475.1 uncultured Caldithrix sp.
GTGGTAGATATAGCCCGGGGAATAAAATCTCCGGGTTTTTTTATTCAGGCGAGATGGCGATGAGTTGCCGGAATGCCAGCACCAAAATTTGGGGAGTTCGAGGCGAAAGTTGTGATCATATTGAGTGTGATAAAACCAGAGAAAGAATATCTTCTGGTTTAATCTCTCGCATACAACGGAAATGTTTTTCCGGGCAGTCCTTACGCCCGATATGTGAACATGGTCGACAGTATAAGCCGCGATTTTCTACCACTTTTGCTCCAGGATTATTTGGGAAAAATCCGAGCTCCTCCACAGTAGAACCGAAAATGGCGATTAAAGGAATATCCAGAGCAGTTCCCAGATGCATTAATCCCGAATCGTTACTGATCATCAACCATGAATTTTTAATTACAACGGCTGTCTCCAGCACTGAAAACTGCCCGGCAGTTGAAACGGCAATTCCCTCTGGAAGCTGCTGCAAAATATTTTCAATAGTAGGAAGATCCTCTTTTCCACCTACCAAAATCGTCCTTCGACCAGTTTTCAGAAAGACCTGTTTAATTAATTCTGAGAAATAATCTTCTGGCCAGCGTTTAGTAAAATGCCGCGCGCCAGGTGCCATTACCACTGACCAATTATTTTCAGGTAAGGTGTTCAGAAAATTTTTAACAGATTCCTCGACCTGCCGTGGTAAATAAATCTCAAGTTTCCCATCCGCTGGTGTTATGCCTAAAGGACGAGCTGTTCGCAGATACTTTTCCCAGACCGGGATCACTCGCCCATATAATCTTCTATATAAATTGATTTTAAATTTTACCAACAGGAATCGGATGAAAAGATTTTTCTTTATGCGATACACTCGCGTCCTAAAACCAGATAAAAACCTTAAACCTAAACACAAAAATCTACTGCGCAGGTTATTATGGATGTCCAGCACGAAATCATAGCGAGTATTGCGGATTTTCCGGGCCATCGCAACTAAGGCGGCAAAACCACCCCTTACATCAAATTCGATGATATTCGACAGAGCCGGATGATATTTCAGTAAGTCGATGTACTCCTTTCTGATCAGGAAATCAAGTTGAATCTGTGGGTATTTCTGACGCAATGATCGTATTAATGGAGTGGACAGCAGGATATCACCCAGAGAAGAGAATCGAATAATAAGTAATTTTTGGGGAATATGTGTCAATTTAAACTTCGATAATTATTGCATAATTTCATTCTGTTATGGAAAGCAATCATCAAGTGCAATAGTGAACCTATTTGAAGATGGTATATTTTATAAAAACAGTCATTGCCGTATCACAAAGGTACTATTTTTTCATACCTGAAACATCTTAAGTGTTTCGCTGAACAACGAATTCGGCCAACTCCGTTAGAACATCTCTGGCCTCCGTAGCTGGTAGTTTATCCAGCTCCTGTAATGCCAGATCTTTAAAGAAGACTGCTTTTTCCTGCGCTTTTTTAATTCCGTTTCGTTGAATGATAAATTCCACGATATGATTTACTTCCTTGTGTTTCACCCCGTTCTTCAGCATACGGATTACCTGTTTTTTTTCACTATTCTCAGAATTCTCGAAGGCATATAGCAGAGGTAAAGTAATTTTTCTATCTTTGAGATCATGACCGACTGGTTTTCCCAGAATTCCGACATGGCTTTCGTAATCCAGCAAATCATCCTTTATTTGGAAAGCAATGCCCAGATTGAGTCCGAAATTCTTTAGTGCTTCTCGTTGGGCCTGGCTTGCCAGGGTCGTCATCGCACCAATTTCACAACAGGCAGAGATCAGAGAAGCGGTCTTATCTTTTATCAACTGAAAATATTCTTCCTCGGTAATATTCAGTTTCCGGGATTTCTGGATTTGTAGTAATTCTCCCTTGCTCATGCTTTTAGCCACATTGGCAATGATATTCATCAATTCAATATTTCCTATCTCTGTGGCAATGATCAGGGATTTCGCTAAAAGATAATCCCCCATTAAAATGGAAATTTTGTTTTTCCAGATTTTGTTAATAGTAGGAAATCCGCGCCGCAACTCCGCCTCGTCCACCACATCATCATGTATCAGTGTGGCCGTATGCAATAGTTCTACGACAACAGCGGCCAGGTAACTACTTTCCGTCGGTTCATTAATGGCTCTGGCGGAGGTAATCACTAACATCGGGCGCAACTGTTTGCCTTTATGCCGTACTAAATATTTAGCTACCTCATCCACAATCCTCAGATTAGAAGTCATGGACTTCGTCAGGTAGTCGTTAAAGATATCCAGGTCATTATGAAAAGGCTTGAAGATGCTTTTCGCCGCTCGAGCGATATTTTTATTCACGTATTCTCTCTTCGAAAAATTTGCTTCAGCCCATTTCTTTTCTGGCAGAAAGTCCTGCTTTTTTCTGCTTTGACTTTTCTGCCCATTGTGAAATAAAAATAGAAATCTCGTACAAAATAATCAAAGGAATAGCTAATAAAGTTTGAGTGAATGGATCGGGAGGAGTAAGTATGGCGGCTACAATGAAAATTACCACAATGGCATGGCGACGGTATTTTCGCATAAACTGAGCTTTTAAGATTCCAAGTTGGCTGAGGAAAAAACTTAAAATTGGTAACTGAAAAATAAGTCCGAATACCGCCAGAATTCGCACCACAAATCCTACATAAAAATCAATGGCAATATTGGCTTTCACATTTTCCGGAGCCAGTCCAATAAAAAATTCCAGCGCAAAAGGAATAATGATGAAGTAAGCAAAAATGACTCCTAATAGAAATAAAGTGGTGGCAGAGATGATAATGCGTGGCACATATTTTTTTTCGTGAGCATACAGGCCGGGAGCAACAAACATCCACAGTTGAAATATAATAAATGGTAAACCGAGAATGATTCCACCAAAAAATGCTATTTCAAGAGTTACCATGAACATGCCCTGCACTTTCAGGACCTGGATTTCCAGTGGGACATTTACTCTGGTGGTGGGCCAGAGCAGAATAGTCAATAGCTGTTTTGAAAAAAACAAACAAAGAATCATCCCAATGGCAACCGCGATGATGGACTTAATCAAACGGTTACGGAATTCTTCGAGATGATCCAGAAAAGGCATTTCTTTCTCATTGGTTTTCAAACAGGCACAACCTCAGATTAAAAAATCCCCTGAATATAAGGGGATTTCTTGAGAAAATAAATGGATTTTTCATTAACAAATTCAATGGAATTAACAGGTTGTTAATTCTCAAACATCTATTTGATATTCATTCCTGCAAAGCCTAAGAAAGCGATAGACATCAAGCCTGCCATAATGAAAGCAATGGGAACTCCCTGTAATGGTTTAGGAACGTTGGCCAATTCCAGTTTTTCGCGAATGCCGGCCATCAAGATTAACACCAGCGAAAAGCCAATCCCGGCTGAAAAAGCCTGCACCAGGGTATGAATAAAACTGTTTTCTTTGGGAAGTCCTTCAGCGAAAAACATATCGATATTAAGTACTGCCACCCCCAGAATGGCACAATTGGTGGTGATGAGTGGTAAATAAATTCCCAGGGCGCGGTAGAGAGTCGGACTCACTTTCTGAATATACATTTCAATAAATTGAACTAGGGCGGCAATAACCAGGATAAATACGATGGTTCGTAAAAAGATCAAGTCAGGTACCTGATCAATGGGAGTGTTGAAGATAGTGTAGAATATATTATAATAGGTTGGAGAAAGAAAAAAAGTATAAAGCAGCCAGGTGACCAGCGAGGCCATAGTCATCACAAAGGTGACACCCATTCCCATTCCGATGGCGGAATCCAATTGTTTGCTAACTCCCATATAAGGGCACAAACCTAAAAAGCGACTAACCACAAAATTATTGATGAAAATGGACAAAATGATAATTTGAAAGATTCCGTATTCCATTTTATATCCTTACCATTATTTTTTGCGTAAATCGAGCCAATTTAAAATTCCCAAATAGATTCCGATCAGAAAGAAGGCTCCGGGAGGGAGAATCATAATCAGCACCGGTTTGAAACTGGCTCCCAGAACGGGATGGCCTAAAATATTTCCGCTTCCCAGAAATTCACGCACTACGGCCAGGGCACACAATGCCGCTGTGAATCCAAGCCCCATTCCGATTCCATCAGCAATAGAAGGTAAAACAGAATTTTTACTGGCAAAACCTTCCGCCCTCCCCAGAATAATGCAATTAACAACAATAAGAGGAATGAAAATTCCCAGTGATTCAGAAAGAGCTGGGAAGTAAGCAGACATCACCATTTCCACGATGATGACAAAACAGGCGATGATCACGATAAACACCGGAATTCGAATTTTGTCAATGCTTTTTCTACCTTCTTCTGAAAGAATTTTTGAGAATAATAAAATAAGAAGAGAAATGATTGCATTGGAACATATCAGCACAAAGGTGGCAGCTGCTCCCATTCCGATGGCATTTGACAGGGAAGTACTCACAGCCAGAGTGGGACATAAACCAAGGATTAATCTGAATACTGGATTCTCTTTATAAATGCCTTTAATGACTTCAGCGAAAAGTGACATTTTAATTCCCCTCCGCATTTTTATCGTGAGAGATCCCCATCTCGGGAAGAAGTGCTGCTAACTTAGTCCGTATAGAGTTGGTTATCGCCCGGGAGGTAATGGTGGCACCCGTAATGCTCACAATGGGCCCTCCGTCTTTGTCAACTTTCATCTGTTCTATTGTTTTCCCCTCAAACTGCCGGGTGCTCCATTTTTTTCCATCAAATGGCTCACTATTTTCGGAAAGCGTACCCAGTCCCGGAGTTTCTTTCTGAGAAAGAATTTTTATCCGCTTGATGTGACCGGTGGTATCAATACCTACCATGGTTTCAATCACACTGCTGTATCCGTTGCCCTCACTTTTAAACGCATATCCAACCAATTGACTGCTATCTTCGCGGGCAAACGCTTTATAATAGATTACTTCTTCTTTCTCAAAAAGAACATTCCCCTTTCCGTCCCTGACTGGCACGCGTTTGGTTACCGGCACCAAAACTCTTGCTTCCGGCTGCACGATTTTCAGGGCTTCCATTGTTTTAGCCATTTTCTGAAGTTCAATTCGTGGCTTGGTGATACTGTATAACTCAGCCAATAAGAAAGATGTTAACAACGTGACAATGGTCATGACAATGCTAAGGCGAATAACATTTCTCATTTCTTCACCTCTCCAAATACCTTTGGTACCGTAAAGCGGTCAATCAGCGGTACCGTCAAATTCATGAGTAAAATGGCATAGCTTACTCCCTCGGGATATCCTCCCCAGAGGCGTATGATGGTTGTTAGAATTCCACAACCGATCCCAAATATAAGCTGTCCCCGATAATTAAGAGGGGAGGAAACCATATCGGTGGCCATATAAAAGGCGCCAAGGATCAATCCCCCGGAGAGGATATGAAAGATCCAGTTACCGGTGAATAAACCCTCTGATCCACCAAAGATCCAGCTAAAAATGGCAACAGTTCCTATGTAACTGAAAGGAATATGCCAGGTGATAGCATGCCGATAAAACAAGATCAATGCTCCGATGAGTAGAGCAATGACCGATGTTTCCCCGATACAACCTCCGACATTTCCGATCAATAAATTGGAGTAACTGCTGGATAGATTGGCGATGGCTTCCTGGGCACTCTGCAGCTGAGATGGATCATACTGTTCGGGATGGGCAATAATTTTGGCAGACTGCTTTAATAAATTGAGAGGAGTGGCACTAGTGATAGCGCTTATTCCAGAGATTGTTCCACCGCGCGGCGCCACCCAGCTGGCGGTCATTTCTACCGGCCAGGAAGCGAGTAGAAAAGCACGGGCGGCTAAAGCAGGATTGAGAATATTGTTACCCAATCCACCAAACAATTCCTTTACAATGACGATGGCAAATACTGAGCCGATGATCGGCATCCACCAGGGGGCTGATGCCGGTAAGTTAAATGCCAGAAGAATTCCAGTGATCACAGCCGAACCGTCCTGAACTCGGATTGGCCGTTTCGCCATTTTTTGGAAACCAGCCTCTGCACCGACCGCCGCTACTACAGAAAGCAGAGTGAGCCAGAGTGCTTTTGCTCCGAAAAAATAACAGGCCATGAACAAAGAAGGTAATAAAGCAATATTCACCGTCCACATAATTTTAGAAATCGAATCGGAATCACGCAGGTGGGGTGAAGATGAAGAGACAAATAATTTCGAAGGTATTTCACTCATATAATTTATTCACCTCAGAATGTGCTTGAGAAACACTAAACTGGTCTAACTTGCTTTCTTTCGAAGTTGAAGTATTTGACGTTTACCATGGCGAATACTTTGAACCAAATAGCGATTGGCCGGACAAATGTATGAGCAGGATCCGCACTCGATGCAATCCATGATATGGAGACGTTCGGCTTCTTCAATGCGGTTGTAAAGCACTAACCGTTGCAGAGTGGTGGGAAGAAGATTGGATGGACAAACCGCCACACACCGGCCACAATTTATACACGGCTCCTCCGGTTTTAGATGAGCCTGTTTTTCTGCGAATACTAATATTCCGGAAGTACCTTTAATCACTGGAACCGCCAGATGAGGTTGGGTAATCCCCATCATCGGACCTCCCATAATAATTTTAGAAGCGTGTTCCGTGAGACCTCCACAAAAGTCAATGACGTTCTGAAAAGAAGTCCCGATTGGGACCAGGACATTTTTAGGTTCTTTCACTCCCGGCCCGGTTACCGTCACCACCCGGTGGGTTAACGGGCGACGGTAAGCGACGGCTTCAAAAATGGCTTTGGCAGTTCCCACGTTTTGTACCACTACACCAATATCCATCGGTAATCCTCCGGAAGGAACCTCGCGATCTAATAAGGCTTTGATTAATTGTTTTTCTGCTCCCTGAGGATACTTGACGGGCAACGAAACGACTTCTATTCCGGGATGACCCTTCACCGTTTCTTTCATTATCTTAATGGCATCTTTTTTATTGTTTTCGATGCCAATAATCCCTCTCCCCACTCCTAGAATTTTCATTATTATTTTGAATCCGTTTATAATATCAGTGGGATATTCCAGCATTAGCCGATGATCGGCGGTAAGGTATGGTTCGCATTCTACTCCATTCAGAATGGCGGTGTCAATTTTTTTATCCGATGGCGGAGTCAATTTGACATGGGTGGGAAAGGTGGCTCCGCCCATTCCCGCCAATCCCGCTTCTTTA
>CAYMXZ010000184.1:0-7133 GCA_964394475.1 uncultured Caldithrix sp.
GAAGATAGCCGCAAGTTCGATAATGATAAGTATAAGAATTTTGGTCTGAGAATTATTCAGGGAATAGGAGAAATCGCCAGCCTGGGTGCATTCTATTATCAGGGCAAAGAAATGCTGGTCGATACTATTGGAGAATATAAAAATACCGTTACATACCTGGGTCCTGATGTCAATATCACGGTTGGTAATTTTGAGATCAATGGACAATATCTACAAAGAACGGATAAAAATTCGCTGTTTTTAGCTGGATCGGATAAGGTTAAAACGAATATGTTGGTTGGAGAACTCACTTTTGCTCCCAGGAAAGATGCCTCTCGCTGGTATCTTACGGCACTCTATAATAAAGTAGATTCTGATCTAAAAACGGCAAACTATCAGACAATTTCAATTAGTCCCACTTACCTGCTGGCTCGAAATCTGCGCTTAATGGCCGAATATAGCTATGATACCGAGTTGGAAAAAAGCCGGGTGGTGGTTGGAATAATTAGTGCTTTTTAGTAAGAACAGTTTTAATATTTCTATGAAAAAAGCCCGATCAAAAAATCGGGCTTTTAAATACCATATTCTCGTGACGTGCTTTTCGATATTTCATTCGATAAACCATCACGCAAAATTGTCAAAAATTATAGAAAATAAAAATAGTAGTAGAAAAAAAACTATCATTTTTAAAATTGTAAACGATGAATCAAAATTTGGTAGTGAATCCTTTTCGTAGATGAACGATGAGAATGAGTTTGTGGTTTGCTAAGAAATAATTCTTAAAATAATTAATACGTGAACATGGGGGAACTCATGATCGAAAAAAATGTAGCCATCATCACTGGTGCCAGTCGGGGTATTGGAAGAGCGATTGCCTTAAAATTTGCCAGTCAGGGAATAGCAGTCGCTCTTACGGCTCGAAATAAAAAAAATTTAGATAAAGTAGCCAGAGAAATTATTTCAATTGCTGGATTTTCTCCTCAGGTGATTTCTGCCGATTTACAGGATGTCGCTCAAATCAATAAAATTCCTCAACAGGTTATGGAAAAATGGGGTCGCATCGATGTTCTTGTAAATAACGCCGGCCTGGGTTACTTAAAACCTTTTTTAGAGATAACCGCGGCTGAGTTTCAAGAAATGCTCGATGTGAATTTGCGAGCAGTATTTCTCTTAACTCAACAAGTTCTTCCGTTTATGATTGAGAGAAAATCCGGGATGATAATAAATATTGCATCTCTGGCGGCAAAAAATGGATTTAAGTTAGGCACGGGATACGCTGCCACTAAATGGGCCTTGCGTGGATTTGCGCAGTGCCTCTTGCAGGAAGTACGGGAGCACGACATCCGGATCGTAACGATTTTTCCCGGGTCGGTAGACACTGGTTTCGGCGCCGGCGGGCAATCACCTACTGGTACTCCAGGTAAAAATAAAATCTTGCCAGAGGATATCGCCGAAGTCGCTTATTTCGCTTACACGATTCCACCGCGTTCTCTCTTAAGTGAAATCGATATTCGACCGACCAATCCAACCAAGGCCTGACGGTATGTGTTATAAGAACTTTTTGAATTTTATAAATTTATGATTATATTTGTACCAAAAATTAATGAGGAAAACTATATGCTGAAGGTTGGTGATAAAGCACCCGATTTTAAATTGTTAAATGATAAAGGTGAAGAGGTTTCTCTCTCCCAATTTATAGGTAAAAAAGAGGTTGTACTCTATTTTTATCCAAAAGACAATACTCCTGGTTGCACTACCGAGGCCTGCTCTTTTCGTGATAATCTTCCGAAGTTTACCTCAAAGAATGCGGTGATACTGGGAATTAGTCCAGATAGTGTGAAATCTCATCAGGGATTCATCCAGAAGCAGAATTTGAATTTCAATTTGCTCAGTGATCCAGAAAGTAAAGTCGCCAAAGCGTATGGAGCCTGGGGTGAGAAAAGTATGTATGGTAAAAAATATATGGGCATCTTGCGCACGACTTTTCTGATTGGAAAAGATGGTAAAATAAAAAAGGTGTTTGAGAAAGTAAAACCTGAAGGTCACGCCCAGGAAGTCCTGGCCGCTCTGTGATGGAGAGCGAAAGGTGGAATTGAACAAAAATAAGGTGCTTTTTTGGTTGAGATCGGTATGGAGACTCAGCGAAGAATGTTTTTATTTAACTTGCAATGAGCCTTATTTTTGTCATAAAATAAAATAAAAAATTAACAATCAGGGACTTGATTGAAATTTTATGGATAACGGTATCGTCGGTAAAGAAATTTTCGAGAAGACGCTGTCCATCTTGCACAATAACAATGGTTTTAATGGCAAAATACGGCGACCCCATGTCACTTTATCTTTTGCGCAAAGTTTAGATGGTAGTATATCCCTTCACCCAACTGCTCCGGTCCGGTTGAGTAATGGTCTTACTCAAAAATTCACCCATCAACTTCGATCGGTTCATGATGCCATATTGATCGGTATTGGAACACTCATTGCCGATGATCCGCAATTGACCGTGCGATTGATTCAAGGCAAAAATCCGCAACCTATCGTGGTAGACAGTCATCTGCGTTTTCCTTTAACTGCCAGACTTTTATGCCAGAATGAACTAAAACCCTGGATCGCCTGTACCCCCCGCATTGATGAGCAGAAAAAGGATGTGATTGAAGATAAAGGCGGTCAGATTTTTTCTTTATCTTCCCTCCCGAATGGGTGGGTAAATCTTAGTTCGCTCCTCACTTTATTATATGAAAAAGGTGTTCGCTCCCTTATGGTTGAAGGTGGCGCACGAATCTTAACCAGTTTTCTGAAGGAACAATTGGTCGATCAGGTTGTGGTAACAATCGTTCCTATGATTCTTGGCGGTTTTCGCAGTGTCTACTTAAATGAAAAACTCTCCCCATCTAATTTTAAAAATTTTGAATATCAGATGGTGGAAGATAACCTGTTGGTCTGGGGTAATTTCTTAGAGACCTGATGAAAAAAGCTACTGCTCTTTACTTCCTTAAACCGAAGGTTATCACCTATCGGGAAGAAGTTCTACCCCCTTTAAAGAAAGATCACGTACATATCTGCACAAAGTATTCGGCCATCAGTGCCGGGACTGAAATGTTGATGTATCGTGGAGATTTCCCCAATGACATTTTAACCGATGTGTCAATCTCTGCGCTTGCCGGGCGATTAAAATATCCAATAAAATATGGATATTCCCTGGTCGGCCAAATTACAGATGTCGCCAAAAATGTCGATCGAAAGCTGGTGGGGAAATGGGCCTTTGTCTTTCATCCCCATCAAACTGAGCTGGTGGTAAATCTATCCGATCTGTTTTTAATCCCCTCATCTATTACTCCATTGGAGGCGCTGTTTTTTCCAAATTTAGAAACAGCAATCAGTATCGTTATGGACGCCCGACCGGTATTAGGAGAGCGAATAGTTATCTTTGGGCAGGGAGTGGTGGGTTTGCTGACCACTGCGCTGCTGGCGAAAATTCCTCATTCAATGTTGATCGCTATCGATCCCATAAAGAAGAGATTAAAGATTGCGAAAAAATTTGGAGCAGATAATGTCCTGAGCCCATTCGATAAAAATTATCATCGTTCACTCCAGCAACTGCTGGGTATGCAGCTGGCCTCGCCTGATGAAGCAGCCGGAGCGGATCTGATTATTGAATTGAGCGGAAATCCCGACACTTTGAATTCTGCTCTGGAGCTCGCCGGCTATCAAGCCAGAATCATTGTGGGGTCCTGGTACGGGAACAAAATTGCCTTTTTGAATTTAGGTAAACATTTTCATCGCCATCGACTACAAATCACCAGCAGCCAGGTAAGTACTATTTCACCCTTCCTGCGTGGACGGTGGAATAAACAGCGGCGTTTTGATTTCACCTGGTACATGTTACCTAAAATGAAACCTTCTTCACTTATCAGTCATCGCATTCCTTTCAGCAGGGCGGAAGACGCTTATCAACTAATTGATCAACAACCCGACAGTATTTTACAGGTGGTTTTAACCTATTAATCGAAAAAGAGGACTTTATGTATAGCCTGACAGTCAGCAGAGATTTTATTGCTCAACACTATTTAGTCGGTGGCGATTGGGGAAAGGAAAATTTCCTGCATTCTCACTTTTATAAAGTCGAGGTTTGTCTGGAAGGATCTACTCTGGACGCTCACGGGTATCTGGTCGATATCGTTGACATTGAAAAAAATCTGGATGAAATGATTGACCATTTTGCTGACAAAACATTGAATTCTTTACCGACTTTTCAGAATTTAAATCCGAGTATTGAAAATTTTTGCCGAATTTTCTGGGAGCAATATGCGAAAAGAATTAACTCAAAATCTATTGAATTTCTAACCATTACTCTGTGGGAAAACAGAATTGCCCGGGCTTCTTTTCGTCAGAAATTATTATAATGAATTGCATGGCCATTTCCGTTTTACGAATAAAGAGTAAAATTTATGTAATTCCATGCAGCTGATCTTTTTCTTACCTGATATTCACCGCCTGTATACCGGTGGAAATATTTTTAATCGATATCTGAGTGAGCATTTGAGAGAATTTCTGCCTGTGAAAAATATTATTATTCAGACCAAATTTAGTGGTCTGGATAATTCACTTCCCGCCCCGGGTGAAAGTATCTGGTTAATTGATAGCCTGTTGCTGCAAAACCAGGGATGGATGGATTTTCTTCTGAAACAAATGGCACCACCTAAAATTCTGTTGGTACACTATTTACACCTTCTGGATGCTCGGGACAAGTCTGACGCCATCCTCCAGAGAGAAAAAGCCTTTTTACCTTTATTTCAAGGGTTTATTACCACCAGTGAATATTCCCGGCAATGTCTTCGCCAGGTCGGTATCAATGAAGAGCGAATTATCGTAATTCGTCCCGGAATTGCATATCCTGACCAGCCAGTGGTTCAACCCCATAAAGGTCGTGTTCCCGGTCTTCTCACGGTGTCCAGTATTTTCCCTGGCAAAGGATTACTGGAGTTAATTGCTATTCTGGAAAAACTGGTAGAAGTGGAGTGGTGCTGGCATATTATTGGTGAAGATCGATTGGACAAATCTTTCGCTCAACAGTTCAGGAATCGAGTACATGCTTCCCCGATAAATAAACGAGTGAAAATGCTTCCACCGTTAAAACATCAAGAATTGCTGAAAATCTATCCCGACTATGATATCTTTGTGCTTCCTTCTCACTTTGAGACCTGTAGTATGGTAACCATGGAAGCTATGGCCAACGGCCTGCCGACCATTGCCTGGGAAGTGGGGGGATTAGCCGAATTGGTGGAACATCGGAAAACAGGTTATTTAGTTCCTTTTGGACAGGAGAAATTATTTATAGACTATTTGCGAAAATTAATTGTGGATGATAAAGTGAGATTATCATTAGGGACAACAGCAAAAAAAAGAAGTATGAACTTTACCAGCTGGAAAGAATCTGTCGAACAACTAGTACGTTATTTCAAAACCGTCTTCACTCCAACAACCTGAAAAAATTGAGTTTCGATGACTACTCCAACTGAAAATTCAATTCGAAATTGGTTTGATCGGCTTTACGGTTCACGACAGGAGCACAGCATGCGACCTGTAGCGGCCTATATTTCTTTTCTGGATTATTTGCCGGTCAAAGCCGGAGAAAAGCTCCTGGACATAGGTTGCGGAACTGGGTGGTTGTTAAAAGCTGCCTCAGGGAGAGGTCTATTCACCTGCGGTATTGATGTCTCTGCTGAAGCCGTAAAATTGTCCAGGAAAAATTCACCGGTGTCAGTTGTCGAATTAGCGTCGGTGATTAAAATTCCCTTCCCTTCGGAAACGTTTGATTATATAACCTGCATTGGCGTCCTGGAGCATTTTACGGAAATGGAAAAAGCGTTTAAGGAAATGAAAAGAGTTGCCAAAAAAAGCGCTATGTTTTGTTTGATGGTTCCGAATTCCAGGACACTTTATTGGAAATTAGGGAAATGCTTCAGCAAAGGATTTCGGGAGAGTAACGAGAATGCCTTCTCGCTTAAGGAATGGCAGACTTTGTTTGAGAATCATGGAATGGAAATTCAGCAGGTGAGCAGGGATGATTGGCGCTTGCGAAAATTGCTTTCCTATCTGGGTATTACATCGAACTCACGCTTGTATAATTTTATTCGTCATATGGTCTGGTCTTTCATTCCACTGTCCCGGGCACACCAATTTATTTATATCTTGAGAATCAAATCCTGATGAATAATTTTACTGATACCCGCCAATCACTTTCGAAATTATACGACCAGCTATCGCGTTTCATTGTATGGAAAAATCTTCTCACCCATGGAACACGATTCGCCTCGCTCACCATGCATAAAACATTGCAAATTCCTCGCGAAAAACAGCGCTTGTATGATCAGAAAAATCAAAGTGAATATATTAATGATCTGGCGTTTGAATCCGTTGCGCTCGCTGAAAATTTTGTGGTACTGGATGCGGGCTGCGGCTTTGGCGGTACTATCTTTCGCTGGTACTCTCGCCGACCCGGCCACTATGTTGGGTTTTCACTCAGCCCATATCAAATAAGAATAGCACGTTACCAGGCAGTAAAACGTGGGATATCTTCGCATTGCCATTTTTTTGTCAAAAATTACGAAGAACCTATTACAGAAAATTATCACGTTATTCTTTCTATCGAATCATTAATACATGCCGGTGATCTTTCCCGGTCAATGGAGAATTTAACCGCTGGCCTGGTCCCAGATGGTCAAATGATAATTATAGAAGATATGGCCACCGACGACCTGCAATCGAACGATTCAGATTTATTGCTCTTAAAAAAAGCCTGGTTGATCAATCAGTTTCCTCGTCGAACAGACTACCTGGCTCTTTTTCAAAAGAATGGATTGCAGTTGGTGAAAGAGAGTGATCTCACTGAATGGGTTAAAGTAGGGCAGGAGCAGGAGTTAAAAAACAGGAAAAGAAAATTGCAGCTTTTACAACGAATCTTACCTTTTCAAAATGTGAATCTGCTTGTCAACGCTTTCATGGGTGGCATTGCTTTGGAAGAATTGTATCGTCGCCACCAGGCGAGATATATACTTTTAGTCGGGCAGAAAACCTAATGGTTTGTTTTTATGGCGCGAATAATCAGACCGCTTCTCAGATAAGCTGCCCACCAAAACCTTCCCATAAAATCAAGT
>CAYMXZ010000185.1:0-7124 GCA_964394475.1 uncultured Caldithrix sp.
CCATTACTCTCACCCCATTGGCATTTATCTGCAGCGTAACGTCTCCCCAAACTCCAGCAGGAGAAGAAGAAGCATAATCATTATTGTTTATCGCCGAGACATTTCCCGCACAATGGGTACCATGACCATTAAAATCGGAGGGGTTATTATCAGGTGTACTGTAATCCTCACCGCTCATTAAAAAATAACCACCACCACTCGTCACACCCGTCACAAAATCCCAACCAATCCAGTCATCCACATAGCCATTGCCATCGTTATCAATGCCATCGGGGATACCTGCATTTAATTCGGGCATATTGATCCACATATTTCCTCGAGAATTCAATGGAGTATTATAGGAGGCAGTCAACCCGCCCAGATCTTTATGGAAGTAGCGAACACCGGTATCCATTACTCCAACGATTATCACCGGATTGCCGGTCTGACGATCCCAGGCTTCCGGGGCATCAATATCATGATCACTCACTTGATCCAGGTGCCACTGTTGGTTAAAATAATCATCGTTGGGAATAATATCTACAGTGTGAATGCCGATGGGCTGTGCATCAAGTACTCCGGAAATTTGTCGATACAAATCACAGCAGGTTTCCACATCCACCGCATCAGAGAATTTGATAGTAAACCATCCCCGTAAATCAATCACCTTCCCCTGATAAATGCGTAGGTGAGCATCAGGGAATCGCTGTATGAGATGGCTGACCTGTAATTCTTGTCCTAATACATCCAACTGTTCAATTCCGGTTCTTCCCGATTCACCTGCCATAGTTTTATTCATATTCTTTACAGTCATACTGTCAAAATTCACAACAATCTGATCTGGAACATAACCGACAAATTCTGATCCTGACATTTTAATATTCAATACTGGTTGGGAGATTAATTGTTGAATGGTAATCTGGATTATCGTGAAAGTAAAAAGAGGAATAATAAAATTTGATCTTTTCAAAATTATCATCCTCCTTAATGATATTTAAAAATTAAATCTAAATTATATGGTTTGCTACATTTTTAATGAGAAAAATTTTCTAATTTCAGAATGACACAAATTAAGACAAATTGTGCTTCACAAATTTTTATTTTTCATTAATAAACCATACAATGTTACTATACAAAAATAATGAAAGAAAAGGTCTTGAAACCCAAAAAGAGAATTTAATTTTTTAGTTTCTACCCTTCGTAGTGGAGGACAATATTTTACTGCATCTTGCGGATTCTGACCTCGGTGTCCGGAAAATCTTTCAGCAACTGCAGCAATTGATTCGGATCGGTATCGCCATAGTGATAGGGATACAGGATTTTAGGTTTGAAGGTTCTTACGGCATCGGCTACCATTTCCGGGGTCATCGTGTAAGGCAGATTCATCGGTAAAAATGCGATGTCAATCCTGCTCAATGTCAGCATTTCTGGGATATTTTCGGTATCGCCGGCAATATAAATCTTTTTATCGCCACAGGTAATTATATAACCATTGCCCACTCCTCTGGGATGGAAAGGTTCACCAGTATCGCGTTTATGTAGCAGGTTATAAGCTGGTACCGCATCAATAATCAATCCCATCATTTCCTTCGAATCACCATTTTTCATTACGATTCCTTTTTCAAGCTGCTGTAGACAGGATTCAGAGCAAATGACATGAGTATTGGTTTGAGTTAACTGCTTAATCACTGCGGGATCGAGATGATCTCCATGATGATGGGTCACCAGAATGAGGTCAGCCTTGGGTAAATTAGAATAATCGGCATACCGGGATACCGGATCGACATGAATCACCAGATTATTAAAAGTTAACATCAGCGTGCCATGTCCGATAAAGGTAATGATGAGCGAACCCTGATTAGTTTGAATGGTATCCTGTTCAAAAGGAATCTGTGACAGGCCCATTGAAGTAGCGATAAAAAAAATTACTGAAATAGTGGATAGGATCACTATGAATGGATTCATTAAAAATTCCTCTTTTTATTTTGCCCAAAAGATAATTTCAAAAATTTAAAAAATCAAAAATAAAAACCTGAAATCCTGTTATTTAAAAATATGAATTCGATAAAATGGGGGTCTAAAATCTAGAGTACATCTCTCATTTTTTAAAAAAGTAAAGTTTGACACATTTTCCCGAAACATTTTTAAAAAAAATTGTTTCTCACTTGCTTTCTTTTATCAAGTAGTATTGAGCTTCTTTTCTTCCCCACCTATCAACTATAAACTATTAATTATTCAATGTTTTCGCGCTCACTCTTCTGAATTTACAGTAATTTTAATAACTCTTCCCTTACCTTATCATAATCATTGCCATGCTGAGACCATTGAACCGTATCGGTCATCTTTACTTCGCTTATTGCTCTTGGCAATACTTTGCTGATGGTCCGAAGTACTTTTTCCCGTCCATGTTTCTTCTCAACCATACCCATGATCACCGCATCCTGCTGGCCACGACGGATATTTTTTATTCGAATAGAAGGCAGCAGTTCATTCAATCCGCGGTCCTGTTCTGGATAAAAAGGCATTCGGCCAGGATAAAATAACACTCCATCGCCATTACCATAATCCATGTCCTGATCGATAAAAGTGAGAGGATCCACAAAAATATTTTGATGCAAATGCCGTTTGGGTCCCTGATGATTGTGCTGCCAGTGAGTACTTTCCCAGATAAACCATTCATTAATACCATATTTATAGAGGATCCAGCTGTTTACCCGACAATCAATGGCGGTTCCTTCCAGAATAGTGGAACCAGTGTGGGGTCGATTCCCATTATAGAACCAGTAATCTCCCCCATTCTGGCGGGATGCTGCTAATTTCTCCAGATCAACCCCATCATAGGCAGCAAATATATCAATCGCACCGGCTAATTCCTCCTGATAATGGGTCGTCGTAAATATAGGGAGCGATTTTCCGGGTCCCGGATTGCTCTTCACCCATTCCGCCCTTTCTTTGATCCAGGGATAAACATCTTTGCCCGGTTCGTCAATGATATACCAGAAATATATTATATGCGGCGCATTCGCCCTGAACCAGTCTACCCACAGATCGGCCTGTTTCTGAATGTCGACTTTCGAATTTCCCATTACTTCACTTCCATACATACCAATCGGGAAAATCCGTTCGCCTTTACCCTCCCCGGGACCGTGATAACCATTGGCAGGAGTAAAAGCTGAACCATCCAGATACGCTTTATACTTTTCCATCATCTCCCGGTTGAACGGCGAACGATTGACTTCAAAGCCACCTTCCATATTGATCCGGTGACGATGGGCTTCAAATTTGATCATCCGGTCGAGGTTGTCCCGGGACAGGTCCGGGAAATACGATTTCACATCCCCGCTGTACATCCAGACATTGGTTCGGTTTTCGTCTGGTAAATAATAAGGAAGCAGAGTTACTTCCAAAGGAAATTCTTTAACCATTCTACCTTTTTCCCATACCTGCACCTTCCCATAATAGGTGCCTGCCGGAAAATTCTGCTGATCGCGAGGTAAATGAATATCGATCCAGAATCCCTGGTTTTGCAAAGAGCGATTCCAGAAATGTTTATCCCTGCTACTTACCGCTGGCACATCCAGGGGAAATCCTCCCCTGCCTGGCAAAGCATTGAGAGGTATTAGAGCATCAGGTATCCAGCCGGTCATTTTTTCAGGCTGGGCAGCCAGAGAGCCGTAATACCAGTTGGGAGGAGTGGAATCGTTGACCAGTAGATAATGCTGACTGAAAATCTCAATGGTTCCAGCCGGTCCGTATTTCAGGGTATTTCCACCGATCACCTTATAAGACTTCCGTTCGACTGGAGCTTCTACTGAGAGTTCAATGCCAGTTGCCCCCTGCTTTTCGACCTCTACGATAACCTGGAAAGCCAGCACTTCATTGTAAAGTCCGGTTAAAT
The DNA here is from genome assembly GCA_964394475.1 of uncultured Caldithrix sp. Taxonomy (GTDB): domain Bacteria; phylum Calditrichota; class Calditrichia; order RBG-13-44-9; family RBG-13-44-9; genus RQOF01. The sequence goes on from CAYMXZ010000185.1 coordinate 3,878, forward strand.
GGATAGTCTTTCCATCCCAGATAAAATTTCCATTTTTGTCAGGATGCGTATCATCATTGCGAAATACTTTTTCCCCATCCCCCAAAACCCAGGCGTTTCTCACCTGAGCATATCCTGTTAGCTGGAAGTGGATCAAAATGGCCGTTACGATGAATAATCGTGAATGAAAAAAAGCCTCCACCAAACCATGAAAGACTGTGAAGGAATAAAACATATCTGTCACCCTTTTATAGTTCGAATTTAAATTAATTGTTACATCTGGATAGTTCTAAGAATCAAAGATTTCAGAATGTCGGAGCATTAATTACCGAAGTAAAAAGAGCGAGGTTGATAATCGTTCTATCTACTCCAAGTGATTCATAAGATTATCTTTTTTACTGTCTCTCATCTTTTTGCATCCTGATATGATTTATGCCCGGGAATTATCTCAACCTCTCAAAATATGGTAAATCATCCAATTGAACTTTAACCTCGATGGTTTTTGGACCTCTGATAGTTTCTCCCTGGAAACTCTTCCATTTACCTTCTGGAATGAAGACCTTTCTTGTCACTGCTCCTCTGGACAAAACCGGTGCGACCAGCAACCTGTCACCCAGCAAGAACTGGTCATTTATCCGGGCATATCCCTGATGGGGAAAATTAAACTCCAGAGAAGTCATCATGGGTTCGCCGGTTTGAGAGGCTTTTACCGCCAGCGCTAAAATATAGTCTTTAAATTTACGGCGAATTTCAACGGCTTTTTGAACTGCTTCCAGATGTTTCTGATCCAAAACCCGCCAGGGAGCTACCGAAAACTGCATCATCGGCATCAGGGCATGGCACTGGGCGGAACGGACAATCGACTCCTGATCAAGCTGGTCTTTATTCAGAAAGGAAGTAAATTCACCGCCGCCGATCATATCGGGACAGGAAAAATAATACCCCATTAATCCCGCCGTCAGCATATTGGGGATAAGTAATTGCAAGGCGTCAAAGCCATGATCTTTATCGCGTAAGCGCTGTGCTAACGGCTGACCACCCATTTTCCATATCGCCCGGTATTCATTCAGTGGATAATCCAGACCAATTTTCCCAAATGCTTCCGAATGTTCCGGTGGGGTAGCATCAGGTTTAAAAGAATGAATATTCTCATAGTATTCAAAATCCCCGGCATCAAACTTGAAGCCATCCACTCCATAATCAGACATCAACCGATTCAGCTGAGATTTAAACCAAACATTGGCATCCGGATTGGTCAGATCCAATAAAGCGCTGGCTCCATTCCACCATCTGACAATTGCCGGATCTCCATTACTGTCAGTCACCAGATATTTTTTACTCATTAAATCTCGATACACATCACAATCTGGACTGACAAACGGACACACCCATAACATTACCTTAAATCCCATGATGTGCAGTGAATCAATCATCTGGCCGGGATCTGAAAATCTGCCCGGGTGGAAATTCCATTTCCCATAATCTTCCTGCCAGTTGTCATCAATCATCAATACTCCGGGAGGAAAACCGAAGGACAATATATTTCTGGCATAAGTCATAATATCCTGCTGATTTTGATCGTACATCAATTCGATCCAGGTGTTGTATTGCGGACTGGTAAAAAGAAGTTGATCCGGCATTTTACCGGAAGGTGGAAAATAGTTGCGGTTGGCATAATGGTATGCTTCCTTCAAACTGTTACCTGCTTTATGGTAATAAAATTGAACCGATTTCCCTTTCACCCTTAATTGGTTACCCATAAAATGGAGAGTAAAGGGAAGATCGGACCAGATCACTTCGCCTTCACTGGATAGCAGTAGCGGTTGTGCCTGATTGCCATAATTGCTGTTGAGATCGGCCTGATAGGGTGCAGTAAATGGCATCAGGTATCCATGATTAATGATACCGACCCACCAGTAAGTATTCCGATCAACCTTCACTTTTAAACTGTCATTAAAAACAATCGGTTGTCCTTCAATGGAGTTTGATACCAGAATCAGCAAGAGCAGGTTAATGAAAATGCTTTTCATATTTATCCCTTTTCATTAGGTTTTATTTTATTTCATTATGATTATGTCTTCAGCGAAGCAAAGATCAGCATTTTTAAAAATAACCCTTATTCATTCACTTTTTGTAACTCATTTCTGATTCCCTTCTCCTTCCAGCAACGAATGAACCAGTTTAGGAGAAGGTTATTTCTGACCAATTATCCATGGGATGCTGTCATAAAGGTTTTAAACGAAATTGAAGAAAATTGTCCATAATAGTTTAAACAATTAATTCATAAGATGTTGAAATATGCATTGATCATTCACGAATCGCTAATTCCGATTTTCTGATTTTAATATAAAGAATTATTGATGAATCTGGAGACTAATTTTTTACTCTCCCGCTCAGAAGCCATGTAACACTTTCTGCCCCTGGCAGGACATTAAAAAACTCAAAATTTTTATAAACTTTACCAGAGAATACATTCTAACAAATTAAATCGAATCATCCAGGCACTGGTTCGAATACCTACTTTAATGACCTCTTGACAACTTTTCAGCAGTTGGGTAAATTCAATCATACTTAATAGAAACAACTGGTTTTCAAGAGATTGATTTATTTTTTGAATTTTTTACAATACCCACCGGCATTGATGCGGCAGAGGCTAAAAAAAGGAATCACGAATGATCAATTCAGTTGCCTTTGATAATGAGTATTATATCCGGGAACAGACCCGTTGCATTCTGGAACGGGTTAAGCGTTTTAATCACAAACTTTATCTGGAATTTGGCGGCAAGCTGTTGTATGATTATCATGCGGCACGAGTTTTACCGGGATATGATCCCAATGTCAAGATACGACTTCTACAACAATTGAAAGATCAGGCCGATATCCTGCTGTGCATTTTCGCCGGCGACATTGAGCGTAAGAAAATCCGGGCCGATTTCGGGATTACCTATGATGCTGATGCCATGAAGTTGATTGACGATCTAAAGACCTGGGGTATCGAGGTTCTGGCAGTAGTCATCACTCGCTTCGACAGCCAGCCAGCGGCCAACCTGTTTAAAAATAAACTGGAACGTCGGGGAATCAAGGTCTATACCCATCGCTTCACGAAAGGCTATCCCACCGATGTGGATACAATTGTCAGTGATGATGGATATGGCGCCAATCAGTACATCGTCACCAAAAAACCCCTCGTCATCGTTACCGGACCCGGACCAGGGAGTGGCAAATTGGCTACCTGCCTGTCCCAGCTGTATCATGATTACCGTCAGGG
>CAYMXZ010000186.1:0-7049 GCA_964394475.1 uncultured Caldithrix sp.
ATCACTTGTCTTTATTCTGATTTTCTTCATTTTTCCATTTCTTTTTTTGTTATCTAAATCAATTGAGATTGGCAGGGCTCATCTATCTTGTGTCTGGCTGTAAAAATACAAGGTGGATAGGATGGGTTTCTGGAAAACAACAGGGATATGGTTGGTTCTGTTCTTATTCATTAGCGGTTGTGAACATCAGCTCACTTCACCCCCCGAACATTTTGCGGTAACAGGTATCCTGTCAGTGCAAACCGTTGATCACACCGGCGCTCCACTCCCCGCACCAGTAACATTTAAAGTTTTTTATTTCAGCACGAAAACGGAAAATACCACAACTACTTCGGATTCACTTACTCTGATGTCCAATGAGCAGGGATGGATTGAATTTTCACGGACGGTTGAGCTGGCTGAAGATGAATACTTCTGCGTGATTAGCGATGTCGCTTCTGAATCGTATGAAAGCATTAATTACTGGACAGCTTATTTTCACGCTTCTGATGCCCCAGCGAAAAAAATGGAAGTACAGATGACGGTAATAACCAGGCCCTGAAAAGAAGTTTTTCCCGCCCAGTCTGTTACCATTTCCGCAAAATTAATTTTCTTTTTGTGATTTCAAAAAATTGGTGTCAGCCAATGAACTCATTAAGGTCTGGAAATGATTTTCTTTGGAAACCAGAGTCTCCAGTTCATCAATAGTGACCGGTTTACTGAATAAAAATCCCTGATATTTATAACATTTCTGGGTATAAAGCACATAGAGATGTTCCAGGTTTTCTACTCCTTCCGCCACTATATCCTTGTTTAAATTTTTTCCTAATAAAATAATGGATTCAACCAGCTTTTTATGTTCATTGCTCAGGTTAATGTGTTTGATGAAAGAGCGATCAATTTTTATTATTGAGACTGGAAATTTTTGCAAATACTTCAAAGAAGCGAAGCCCACTCCAAAATCATCAATCGCGATTTTGATCCCCAGTCTCTCAATATCTTCCAGATTGCGAATCACCTGCAATCCTTCATCCAGCAAGCTGGTTTCGGTAAGTTCCAGATGTAAATCGGCTGGTTGAATCTGGGTATTCGTAATAATCTTTTCAATTTTATTTACGATTTCATTGGATCTCATTTGTTTGGCGGATAAATTGATCGAGAGATGCAGAGGTTTTTTTACCCGCTCGATCATGGCCTTGAAATCTTTGATTGCCTTATACAGCACCCAATCACCTAATTGGCAGATTAAATCAGACTCTTCGGCGATGGGGATGAAAATATCGGGCGAGACCGGTCCAATATCGGTATTATGCCAGCGAAGTAAGGCCTCACAACCGATAATGACATATTGCCGATCTGACTTTTTTTCCACTATGGGTTGGTACAGAATCTGAAACTGCTCATCATATCCATTATCTTGCACCACGAAGCGCAGATTCTTTTCCATCTCTAAACGCTTAACTGATTTTTCGGTAAGATCCTCGGCAAAGAATTGAAATTCATTTCGTCTGGTTTTCTTGGCATTTTTCAGGGCAAAATGTAGTCGTTGAATCAGCACATCACGATCCTGACCATCGCGGGGAATCAGCACAATGCCAATACTCATGGTCAGGTAATTGATGGTATTGTTCATGATGGAATAGGGACTGCTGACATCTTTAATCACTTTTTCCGCTACCCGGCTGGCATCATATTCATGATTCAGGTTGCGCAATATCACCGCAAACTCATCCCCACCAATCCTGAAAATCATATCCGATTTGCGAATGGCATTCAGAATACGATTGGCTACTTCTTTTAAACAAAAGTCCGCTACTCGTTGACCCAAAGCCTCATTGATCACTTTGAAATTGTCAATATCGCATAGGAGGACGGCGTGCATGGTCGATTCTCGATCAGATTCCATGATCAGCTGATCCAGCCTTTCCAAAAAGGCATCGCGATTGGCAAACCCGGTAAGCTTATCATGATAGACCAGATATTTCAGTTCTTTTTGCGCCTGGATAATGGAGGTTAAACTGTTGCCATAGAGACACATTCCCACTATCTGCTGATTGTTCCGGGAAGAATAGAGCGGCTGGAATATCCGCTTGTAATACAGGGTCTGATTTTTACCTGGAAAATATAATTTCTCGGTGAATTGCACGACACGGTTTTCCTGGAGAGCACGCTGAAAATTTTCCTTTCTTTTTTGCAAAGAATCACTGCTAATTCCCAGAAACCTGGCAAATTCATCATCATCTTTTCCAATTAACTTTTGCGAAATCTGCTCATCAACGACATACCGCTTATTTACATATATATAATTACCTTGCAAATCATAAATGGCTACCTCCATCGGAAGATTAGCATAAACCTCATACGGATCCTGAAAAGCAAGTTCCTTCAAATGGGGAAGATTATGAGTGAGATTTTTTAATTTTTTTCCGAGGTTCGTTTGTTCATCCTTCATCATCATTATCCTGCAGTTTAAGATTCGAAACAGTCATGTTTTCCGCGGTCATATTAGTTAAAATCCTGCTGAAGCAGGATAATACAATAATCGGCAAAAATCACAGGACTTTATGCTTTAAATGAACCGCCGGGTCCTGAACAGGTTAGGATTACCGGTTTATAAATGAAGAGATTCGGGTGGCAAAAATATTTTTTCCACATTTGAACAAATTTATCTTTTACTTTAAATTTAAAATAAATTAAGAACGCTGTTTCCGGATATAAGTGTTAAGAATGAATCTTTAAATAAAGAGGGAAATATGCGAGTTCGTGATATTCTTCGATATAAAGATAATACAATTCATTTTGCCTCGAAAGATACTCCACTGCTCAAAGCCATTGACATGTTGAATTATTATAACATCGGGGCGTTGCTGGTGCAGGAGGACAAGAAACTTAAAGGAATTATTACCGAGCGCGATATCCTGCATGCCCTCTCAAAATATGCCCAGCGGTTCTTTGAGTTAAATGTGCAAGATATCATGACCACCAAACTGATCACCTGTACGGCGGATGATGACCTGAAGCTGGTCATGTCACTGATGACGGAAAAACATATTCGCCATTTACCGGTTCTGGATAAGAAAATCCCGATTGGAATTATCTCGATCGGCGATGTGGTAAAAAGCCAGCTCAAAAAAAGATAAGGGAAAGGCGGTGGATTTATTCTTTTATGCCAATGATCTCAATCTGAAAATCGATCACAGAGACGCCACACATTACAGATGAGGTCAAAAAAATGAATCATAGTATACCTGAAAAAAATGTTCATTCATTATAATCAATGGAAGACGTACGTATGAAATTAACCATTCACAGCCGGGTAAAATTAAACAATGGAGTGGAGATGCCTTATCTGGGATTGGGAGTTTATTTAGCTGCTTCGGGACAGGAAACCCAACAAGCCGTGAAGCATGCCTTGCAGGTTGGTTATCGATTGATTGATACCGCCAGCATGTATGATAATGAGTACGATGTCGGGAAAGTGATTCGCGAGAGTCCCATCCCCCGTCAGGAAATTTTTGTTACTACTAAACTCTGGAACAGCGACCATGGCTACGACAAAAGTATTAAAGCCTTTCAAAAAAGTCTGGAAAGATTGGGGCTGGATTACATCGATCTGTATCTTATTCATTGGCCGGTGGAAGGCCTGCGCCGGGATTCCTGGCGAGCGCTGGAGACGCTGCTGGATTCGGGTAAATGTCGGGCTATCGGAGTAAGCAATTATATGATTCATCATCTGGAAGAATTGTTCGGTTATGCCAGAGTTATACCGGCCGTCAATCAAGTAGAATTCACTCCTTTCCTTTATTTAAAAGATCTGTTGGATTTTTGTCGCAAACACGGGATACAGTTAGAATCGTATAGTCCATTAACGCGTGGGAAAAAATTTAATCATCCTCTCCTGCAAGAACTGTCGAAGAAATACCAAAAAACTCCGGCTCAGATATTAATTCGCTGGAATCTGCAGCATCGAGTAGTTGTGATCCCCAAGTCTTCCCGTCCGGAAAGAATCGAGGAAAATGCAGATGTGTTCGATTTTCATATCGCTGAGAAAGATATGCAGGCTTTAGATGGTCTCCATCAAAATTACCGGGTATCGTGGAATCCCACTCGGATTCCTTAAATCAGAGATGGTATGAAAAAATTAAAGTCGTTTTTGTGGGTTTAAAATCCAGTTTCCAGCACAATCTGAAAAGTCCGAACCGGCGCCAGTGCACCTACCAATTCTACATAATAGTAGTTGAATAGATTATTGATCTGTAAAGATAAACGGCTGGGTAACTGCGAAATTTGAAAAGTGACGGATAGTCGGGCATCAACGATATGAGCATCCACTCGTGCCTCTGCATCTTTTATCAACAACGAAAATTTATCATCTATTCGGTCATATTTTTTTATAAAGCGATAGTCCACCTGTAATTGGAAGCGATTTATTTTACTGCTGCTATTCAGATAAAGAATATGCCGTGGTCGGAATTTCAGAAATTCTCTGGTATCCAGATCGATGGGATCGGCGTAGGTATATCCCATTCCAAAATCGAAATAGTGCGGATGTAATTGACCATTAAATGCCAGTTCAAAACCTTGGACCTGAGCCCGGGTGATGTTCTGAAATTGGATTTGACCGGTCTCTAAAAATTCTCCTTCAATTAAGTCAGAGAAACGGTTGTAAAAGAAAGATGCATCGAAGCTCAATCGGTTGAAGTAATGATGATTGACTCCCGCTTCAAATGAGTAACTTTTTTCTGGTTTAAGTTCCAGGTTGGGAATCACCTGAAAGCCGCTGGCGAAAGTCGAAGTAAAAATTTCGGCCAGTGACGGCGCCCGGAAACCTCGTCCGAGTGAAGTGCGCAAGGTGGTGGAGAAAGTGACGAGGTAAACTATTCCTACTTTTGGATTAACTTGAAGTTCGCTTTTCACACTATCAATATCAAAGAAGTCGACTCGCGTTCCCAGGGTAGTTCGCAGTTTTTGGGACACTGGCATTTCGAGCTGCAGATAACCGGCCATCGTATAACCGGAGTGATTTCCAAACATGGATGATTCAGCAAAGTTGGCGGTGGTTTCCAGACCGGTCGTCAATGATAATTTATTAAATTGAGAATTATACTGAATATCCCCATTCACATTTTTTGAAGTGGAGCGATTTCTTGAACCACTGGATACTGTATCATCAAAGCGATTCCAGAACCAGATTCCTCGACAGGTAAGCAGTTGATTTTTACCCAGGATAAATTTGTAATGGGAAGTCAGATAATAGCGATGGGAGGTAACCTGGTCATCTAATTGATCAACTGGTGGCTGAAGGGCATGTTGAAGATCTCGCCAGTATAAAAAATTTTTTCGATGCTGATACATGTAATTACCAGAAACCGTGAGCTGCTGGTAGGGAGAGATGTACCATTGGATTTTTCCACTCCCTGAATAGCGATCGCGTGTGTCATTCTGCCGGTAACCATTATCCCCATCATAAGCTCCACCCAGCTGAATGCCCAGAGCTCCCACTCGGCGACTGAAACTCGTCATCGTTCCACCCTGGTAACGACTGCTTTCTGACCAATTCCATTGTTCATAGGCTGTTTTTGAATACAAACCTCCATAAAATTTGAGATAATAGTGGGGAGCCTGGTCAATATCCTGAGTGATAAAATTGACCACTCCGCCCAGCGCACTGGACCCATACAGAGCAGAACCGGCGCCTTTTAAAACCTCCACCCGTTCAATAAGATAGGTGGGAACCACATCATAGGATATCTCTCGAGTATCGCCGGTCATCATCGGAATGCCGTCCATAAGCAGCAGCACTCGACTGCCGACTCCTTTGCTGTAACCACTGGATCCTCGAATGTTAATCTCAGAAGAATTCAGATTGATTCCGGGAATGTATTGTAAGGCTTTATCGAGCGTGATAGAGTTACGCGCCAGGATGTCCTGGCGATTTAATACGCTTAGACTAACCGGTACATCTTGAATTTTTTGCTCATATTTGCTGGCGGTGATAACAATAGTTTCTCCAGAAATTGGAGTCACAGTGAGTTTGGTAATGCCGACTTCAACGGCCGTGTGAGCCGGTATGTGAATTACTCTTTTTTCTGACTGATAACCGATCATATTAAAGGTCAGCGTGAAGGTGCCGGAGGGAACCTGAGTGATCCGGTACTTCCCGTTTTGATCGGTAGCCGCACCTAAAACTGTCCCTTCTAAGGATACATTCACCCCGACTAATGGTTGGTTGTTTTCATCCAGTACGGTTCCCTGGATCACACTCTGCTGAGCGGAAGCGTAATTAACTACCAGCAGATTCAAGATACACAGAAGAAAATATAAAAGGAGTCTCATATTAAGAAGCAGATTTAAGTTTCGATTAATTTTTATTTTGTATTTTTTACTATTTTCAAGGACGCAGCAGCACGCTGTCAAAATCGGCATAGATGAAGATGTCTGTTAAGGTCTGGCCGGGTTCGATATTCAAAGCAGTGGGTAAGGCATCCTGGGCGGTAGTATCATAGTGACCCACCACTTGCCAGTCACTGAATAATACCGGACCGTAACGGTGGGCCACAGCAAAATATTCATAATGACCGGCTTTCAGTGAGAATCGATAGTTGAGGCTCTCCACGTAAAAGGGGAGGTGTGTCGTATCGGTAAGTCCGGGATAAACAACTGCTCGTCCGCTGGTGATCTCGAGAATAATGTTTGAATCTGGATAGATGGGAAATAATACCAGTCGAATATCAAATAGACTGTCAGCAGGGGGCCAGTTTTTGAAAAAAATAGTACCGCTGATTTCCCCTAAAGCCTCGATTTCCTTCTCGGGGAATAATCCCTGATCACAGGTATAAAGAAATACGAATAATAGAATAAAAATAAAGCCAGAGTATTTCATCATTTCCGGCGATAATCTAATAATTATCAGAGAGATCGTCAAGTTTTTAGTTTGAGTAATTTGTTTTTTGGCGGTAGGATAGTATGTCAAAGAATAACCTCCAACTGCCATTAAATAATAATGGCAGTTGGAGTTCGTGTGATGAAGATGTACTACTTATTTTTCCTCCCGAACAATGAACCCAGCA
>CAYMXZ010000187.1:0-6995 GCA_964394475.1 uncultured Caldithrix sp.
ATTGTTATTCATCGCGCACTAATGGGGTCAGTCGAGCGGTTTTTCGGCGTACTCATTGAACATTATGCCGGTTCTTTTCCAGTTTGGTTGGCTCCCATGCAGGTAAAAATATTACCAATCACTGAACACCAGCATCAATATGCCCGAAAAATTCAGGATCGATTGTTGGCCGAAAATTTGCGAGTGGAAGTTGATGTAAGAAATGAGAAGATTGGTTATAAAATAAGGGAAGCTGAAGTACAGAAAATCCCTTACATGCTGGTTATCGGTGAACAGGAAGTGCTGGGACAGCAGGTAGCCGTGCGGCAAAAAAGTAAAGGGGATCTGGGAAAAATGAGAATAGAACAATTTATCCAGATTATCAAACAGCATATTCAAAATAAAAATTAAGTTAAATTAACCAGTAAAGGAGCCACTTATCAGCAAGGAAAATGATATTCGGATAAACGACCAAATCCGCGTGCAAAGTGTACGCCTGATTTCTCCAGATGGTGAGCAAATTGGGGTCGTTTCAACCAAGGAGGCCTTGCAACGAGCTGAAAGTTATGGACTGGATTTAGTGGAAGTAGCGCCGAATTCTAAGCCTCCGGTGTGCCGAATCATGGATTTCGGCAAGTATAAGTATGAACAGAGCAAAAAAGAAAAATTGAGTAAAAAGAAACAGCATGTCATCACCGTCAAAGAAATCCGGTTACGGCCCAGAACCGATGAACACGATTTAGAGACGAAATTGCGACATGCTCGAAAATTTCTGGAACAAAAAAATAAAGTAAAAATAACCATACTATTCCGTGGACGAGAAATGGCTTATCAGGATTCGGGGATGGAACTGATGCAGAAGGTCATAACCATGTTAGAAGACATCGGGAAAATGGAAAGTGAACCCAAGATGGAGGGGAGACGTATGGTGATGGTATTAACAACAAAAAATTAACAAATGAAATAAAGAAAAGGGGAAATTATGCCTAAGATGAAGTCCTGTCGGGGCGCGAAGAAGCGTTTCCGGGTAACCGCCACCGGTAAAATTAAATCGCGCCGTGCGTTCAGAAGTCACATTCTTACCAGTAAATCGACTAAACGGAAACGACATTTGCGCAAAGCCGCCTATGTGAATCCAGTTGACGCACCGCGTGTTCATAAGATGATTTTGGAATAAGTGAATACAGGAGAATAATATGCCAAGAGCAAAAAATAATGTCCCAGCTAAAAAACGTCATAAAAAGATTCTGAAAGCCGCTAAAGGTTATCGCTTATCACGCAGCAAAATATATGTAGCGGCAAAAGATCAAGTGGATAAGAGTGGACGATATGCCTATCGTGACCGCCGCACTAAAAAACGGTCTTTTCGAGCTTTATGGATCGCCCGCATTAACGCGGCGTGCCGGCTGAACGGCATATCATATTCCAAATTGATCCATGCCTTAAAAGAAAAAAGCATTGCTTTAGACCGCAAGTCGCTGGCCCATCTGGCCATGCATGAACCGAAAGTGTTTGAACAATTAATTCAGCACATAACGGCCTAATGTACACGCCTTCATCACTCCAATAGGGATTGAAGAGTTTTTTCAATTCCTATTTTTTTATCCTGAAGATGATGGCTCTACTTTTCTCAAACCGGTTAAGGTCAAAAAAAGCGAAGAGATAATGGAAGCAAAAATAAACCAGATTACGGCTGAGTTTGAACAAGACCTAAGAAATATCCGCACACCTCACGATTATGAAGCGGCACGGATAAAATATCTTGGTCGGAAAGGTTTAGTCCAATCACTTTACTCCAGTCTGCGAGAAGTGAGCCCCGAGGAGCGTCCTCGCCTGGGGAAAGCAATCAATGATCTAAAATCTCTTATTGAAAACCAGTTGGAAAAGCTAAGAGAAAGTCTGACGGTCAGCAAGGTACGGGAGAAATTAGATCTCACACTGCCGGGAAGGCTACCATCCATTGGTCGTAAACATCCGTTGACTCTGGTGTTAGATGACATCAAACGGTTTTTTATACGGTTGGGCTTTTCTATCGCAGATGGACCAGAAGTGGAGACCGATTACTATAATTTTACTGCATTGAATTTTCCTCCGCATCATCCGGCTCGAGCGATGCAGGATACCTTATTTATTTCTTCGGAAATACTTCTGCGTACCCATACCTCGCCGGTACAAATCCGCACCATGTTGAGTCAGAAACCGCCGGTTCGTATTATTGCTCCCGGAAGAGTATACCGACGTGACACGCCTGATGCCAGTCACTCCCCATTTTTTCATCAGGTGGAAGGTTTATTTGTGGATCGCGGAATTAGTTTCGGTGATTTGCGGGCAATTATTCAGGAATTTGCTAAATACATGTTTGGGCGGGATATTCATGTGCGATTCCGGCCCAGTTTCTTCCCCTTCACGGAACCGAGTCTGGAATACGATTTTAATTGTATCTTTTGTCGTGGTAAAGGCTGCAAAGTATGCAAATACACCGGTTGGGTAGAGATCTCCGGAGCCGGAATGGTGCACCCGAATGTGTTTAAAAATGTGGGGTATGATCCAGAGGTGTATACCGGTTATGCTTTCGGCATGGGAGTCGATCGAATTACCATGTTAAAATATAACATTGATGACATCAGATTATTTTTTGAAAACGACCTGCGATTCTTACAGCAATTTACATGAAATGGATATTTTTATCAGAAAGTAAACCATGAAGATTTCCTATAATTGGTTAAAAGATTATCTGGATTTAACAATTGAGCCCCGCCAATTAGCTGACCGATTATCGCTGGTTGGCCTGGAAGTTGAGGAGGTACAGGAGAGAAGACTTGATTTCCCTAACGTGGTGGTTGGTCAGATTATTAACATCGAAGATCATCCTTCCGCGGAAAAACTAAAAATTTGCCAGGTAGATGTGGGCGAGGAAGACCTCTCCATTGTTTGCGGAGCGGAAAACATAACCGTAGGGCAAATGGTACCGGTCGCCAAAGAGGGCGCCATGCTGGCGAATGGTTTGAAAATCCATAAAACGAAAATCAGAGAAGTATCTTCAGAGGGAATGCTCTGCTCAGAAGCCGAACTGGGACTCAGTGACCGTTCGGAAGGCATCTGGATTTTGCCAGAAAATCTGCCAAAAGGAGCACCGCTGGATAAAGCCTTAAATCTGGAAACCGACTACATTTTTGATATTGCCGTATCTCCTAACCGGCCGGATTGTTTGAGCCACATCGGGGTGGCGCGGGAAGTGGGAGCCATCCTGTCCCAACCTATCCAGAAACCGGTCAATTCAATAAAAGAAAAAAAAGAAAAAGCGGATAAACATATTAAAATTACCATTAAGGCAAAAAAGGGATGCCCTCGCTATTCAGCCCGAGTCATTAAAAATATAAAAGTCGGAAAATCTCCCACCTGGCTCATCAACCGCCTGGAAGCTGTGGGAATGCGCTCTATCAATAATGTGGTAGATGTAACGAACTATGTATTGATGGAAACCGGACATCCTCTACATGCATTCGACTATGATCTTATCCACGGTAAAAAAATCATTGTGCGTGAATCGGAGGAAAAAGAAACATTTGTCACTCTGGACGATAAGCAGCGGGAATTACCAGCAGGCACGGTGCTTATCTGCGATGCCAGAGGTCCGGTGGCTATTGGCGGAATCATGGGTGGATTAAATTCAGAAGTAAGTATGAACACGGTCAATGTTTTGCTGGAGAGTGCTTATTTTGATCCGGAACGAATACATATCAGTTCACGCTATCTGGGATTATCCACGGAGGCTTCGCAACGATTTGAAAGGGGAGCTGACCCAAATGGAAATATCTATGCATTAGATCGGGCCGCTCAATTAATTGCTGAGCTGTGTGGCGGAGAAATCCTAGCCGGCGTCGTCGATGTATATCCCAAACCCATTGAACCCCGCCAGATTCCCCTCAAAGTGGAACAAATCAATAACCTGCTGGGAACAAACCTGAAAAAGGCTGAGATAAAAAAGATCCTAGAACGTATTGAGTTAAAAATTAAAAATGATCGAGTGATTGTCCCTACTTTCCGTCCCGATTTGGAGGGAGTAGCTGATTTGGCCGAAGAGGTAGCACGCCTGTATGGTCTGGAAAATATTCCCCCTAAACAGTTAATTACCATTGATTATCAGGTGGGAATGAATGAATTCGATGTTTTCATCAATCAGATCCGGGAGTTATTGGTCGGGTTTGGGCTACAGGAAGTGATCACCAGCAGTATGGTAAACAGTCAGTTATGGGAGGAATTGACCGGGCAAAAAATATATCCTATTTTGAATCCAATTTCGAAAGATCTTGATGGAATGCGAAATTTTCTCTTGCCCAGTTTAGCGCAGGTCATCGAATATAATCGGAACCGAAAATATTTTAATCTAAAACTCTTTGAAATAAACCGCGTTTTTCTTCCGCCGGCCGATCCCGATCAACAGCCACAGGAGGAATTACATCTGGCTATTGCGCTGACTGGAAAGCGGGAGGGGAATCTCTGGTTTTCCTCAGGAGAAGAGGCCGATTTCTTTGATATTAAGGGTTTGGCACAATTGCTGACCGACAAAATTTCTCTTGACAACAGTAAATTTATTTCTTATTCTGATTCCGTTATTCTTGAGGACGGCTTAGCCCTGTTCAACGGGAATAATCAGCTGGGAATATTAGGACGGCTAAGTTCACGAATAGCAGCCAAATTTGAAATTGACAGTGAAGTTTACGGGGCGGAATTCCAGCTGCAGAAAATGTTCGAAAATCGGAAAATTGATCGAAAGTATCAACCTATTTCTCGATTCCCAGCTGTAGAAAGGGATGTAGCGCTTATTATTGATGAAGATGTGGCGGCGGGCGAAATCGTGAGTGCTATTCAACGGGAAGGTGGGCCATATCTGACAAAGGTCGAGATCTTTGATGTGTATCGAGGTAAGCAGATTCCGGCAGGGAAAAAGAGTTTAGCTTTTCATTTAAATTTTCAGGCGATGGATCGCACATTGACGGAGGAGGAAATCAACCTGTTGATGGAAAAAATTTTCACAGTCGTCAATCGTAATTTTCAGGCCAAATTGCGAGAATGAGTTGTGGATGCTGAAACCAAAACAATTTTTCAGAATTACTTTAAACTATTAGAGCGAGTGAAGAGGCTGGTCATTTTAGTCAATAAGTTGGCCGAGCAGAATCGAATTTTGAAACTGCAGATTAAACAATATGATGAAAAATTAGTCCGTGAAAATAAAAATCCTGAAACTTTACAGTTAAAAGAGCAATTAAAAAAATTGAAACTTGAAAATAAAATATTGAAGGAGAAAGAAACCAAAGTTAGAACGAAAATAGAACGCCTGACAGTCAAGCTAAACAATATTCATTGATGAACTATAATAAACTTTCATATTTAACTATTTTATACCTGTATAAAAAATGGAAAAGCAACCGGTCATTGTAAATATTTTAGGTTCCGAATACGCATTGAAATCAGATGCCGATGAGCAATATTTGCAGGAGATTGCCGGGTATGTTGACCAGAAAATGCGCAAGCTTCTGGAGGGATCACAGATTCGTTCGCCACTAAAGATTGCGGTATTGACTGCCGTTAATATTAGTGACGAACTTTTTCGCCTGAAGCAGCGTTATGAGAAATTAGTGAGAGATATAGAATCGTCAAGTGAAGAAATAACGGAGAGTTTAGACACTTATTTAAATCAGTATTCTGATTTAGTGAAATAGTCCCTGAATCATTTAGGGTGTTGCATTTGGGAAGAACCAACACCATAAAAAAGGGAGCTTGACTCTGGGCGTCTAATGCAGGCCTCCCCTGCTGGAGGAAGCGTGAACCGTTTAGGCAGGCACCCACCGTGTATGACACGGTTCTTTTCCAAATCCGCTCTAATGGTTCAGGGATTTTTTTATAGTAAACAATAGAAATCAGTCGACTGCGTGATTCAGTCGGTCATAGCATAAAAGAATCGGAGAAAAAAATGGAATGGTATTGGGCATTGCTAATTGGTCTGGTGGCCGGCGCGGTCTGTCTGTGGCTCTTTCTACACCTTTTCCAAAACGCAAAATTAGTGAAAGCCAGGCAGAAAGCTGACCGCTTGATCCAGGACGCCGTCTCGGAAGCGGAGGCTCTCAAAAAAGAAAAACTGATCGAGGTTCAAGAGGAGTTATTTAATCATAAACAGCAGCTGGAAAAAGAACTGGAAATGAAGAGAGAGCAGGTCCAAAAACAGACTCTGCGTTTGGATCAGAGAGAGATAGAAATCGACCGCCGCGCGGAAATGATCGAAAAAAAGGAAAAAGATCTTTCCAATTTAGAAAAACAATTAAAAGAAAAAGAAAGATATCTTCAACAAAAGACCACTGATTTAAATAATATTCTGACCGAGCAGATAAAAAAACTGGAAGAAATTTCCGGTCTTACCCGTCAGGAAGCCCGGGATGTCCTTATCAAAGATATGGAAAATGAAGCCCGGGAAGAAGGCAAAAAGTTGGTCAATAAAATTTTAGACCAGGCCAAACTGGAGGCTAACCGCAAAGCCATGGAAATTGTGGTCTCGGCCATTCAACAAACAGCGGCAGAACAATCGTCAGAAGCGACCGTATCAGTGGTTACTCTTCCCAACGATGATATGAAAGGCCGCATCATCGGGCGGGAAGGTCGGAATATCCGCGCCTTCGAGATGATCACCGGCGTGGATGTTATTATCGATGATACTCCAGAAGTGGTCATTTTATCTTCCTTCAACAGCTATCGGCGAGAAATTGCCAAGCAGGCAATGGAGAAACTGATTCTGGACGGACGGATTCACCCGGCCCGCATTGAAGAAGTTGTTCAGAAAACTGAAGAGGAAGTGAAATCGACTTTCCGTGATATTGGCGAACAAGCCATGCTGGAAGTAGGAGTGCATGGTTTACCGGATGAAATAATCGAATTGATCGGAAAATTAAAGTACCTCACCTCTTATGGTCAAAACGTTCTCAATCATTGCCTGGAAGTCGCCTATCTGGCAGGGATCATGG
>CAYMXZ010000188.1:0-6995 GCA_964394475.1 uncultured Caldithrix sp.
ATGAAAATTGGAGAAGCAGGAGGAATCATTCATTTTTTCAGTAAGCTGATCAAACCATTCTTTTCCAGGCTTTTTCCAGAGATCCCGGCTGAGCATCCTGCTACTGCCTCAATTATTATGAACTTTTCGGCGAATATGCTGGGATTAGACAATGCGGCAACTCCTCTGGGATTAAAAGCCATGCAGGAATTACAGGAAATAAATCCCATCAAGGATACTGCCAGCAATGCTCAAATCATGTTTTTATGCCTTAATGCCTCAGGATTGTCGATTATTCCTCTCACTATTTTAATTGATCGCTCAGTGGTGGGAGCGGCGAATCCGACTGACGTTTTTCTGCCTATCCTGATTGCCACCTCTGCGAGTACATTCACTGCTTTAATTCTTCTTTCCATTTACCAAAAGATTAATTTATTGGATAAAGTTGTGCTGTCTTATATGGGCGGCTTTCTGTTATTTTTGATTGCAATAATATTTTATTTTTCAATTTTACCACAAGAGAAATTGTTAATCATCTCTAATGTGGCCAGTAATCTAATCATATTTAGTGTAATAATTGGGTTTGTGATTCTCGGCGTAGTGAAACGAGTAAATGTTTATGAGGCGTTTATTGATGGCGCTAAGGATGGCTTTGGTATAGCGGTTAAAATTATTCCCTACCTCATCGCTATTCTGGTGGCCGTAGGTGCTTTTAGAACCTCTGGTTCGCTGGATTATCTTATTCATGGCATTGAGAAATTATTTTCTTTATTCGGACTCAATACCGATTTTGTTCAGGCCTTACCAACCGCCCTCATGAAACCTTTAAGTGGAAGTGCCGCGAGGGGGATGAATTTAGAGGTGATGAAAACCTTTGGTCCCGATTCATTTGTGGGAAGATTATCCTGCACTTTTCGTGGCGCAGCCGAAACTACTTTTTATATACTGGCGGTTTACTTTGGTTCAGTGAACATTAAGAAAACCCGATATACGGTACCCGTGGCATTAATTGCCGATTTTGCCGGGATTGTGGTGGGGATTTTTATTGGCTATCTATTTTTTCATTAAAATCAGTTTTGCCCCGGGATCATTTACGAAGGGGTCAATGAAATAATTGCCCACTCTTTATATGGAATTTTAAGGACCGAATTTCTTTTAGGTAAACTCGAAGCACCATAAAAAGATAAATTATTCCGCCATTAACCCATTAAAGAATAAGTTGATTTTTCCAGTTAGAAATTTCCTTCCACGCCCAGACCTGGTTTCTGGTTGTAGATAAAACGGCCTCTATCTACTTTGACACCCTGAAAAGGATCATTTTTTATCAAAAGATTACCATCTAAATCTGCCCAATCAACCAATGGAGCCAGATGGGCGGCGGCGGAGATGGCGACCGAGCTCTCTATCATGCATCCCAACATTATCTTTAAACCAAGAGCTTTGGCCATATAAATCATGCGCAGGGCTTCCAGCACTCCCCCGGCCTTCATTAATTTTATATTAATTCCATCGTAAGCTTCGGCTAACCGGGGGATATCTGATGCATTTTTTACGGCTTCATCGGCAATGATGGGAAGATCGATCCGCTCGCGTAGCCAGGCGGTTTCAGCTAACATGCTTGCCGGTAAAGGTTGCTCAACAAACTCTACCCCTTGCGATTTAAGCCATTGAATTTTTTCCAAAGCTTCCTCTTTGGTCTTCCACCCTTCATTGGCATCAACCCGAATTGGTTTAGTTGTCACACTCCGTATAGTATTGATGATCATTTCATCATCTTTAGTGCCTACTTTTATCTTCAGGATGGGAAAGGGTTCTGCTTCTTTCACTTTTTCCCGGAGAACTTCGGGAGTATCTATTCCAATTGAAAAGGACGTCAATGGAGAATGAGCCGTATTTAAACCCCATAATTTATATAAGGGAACTTTTAGAGCCTTACCAATCCAATCCATCAGCGCTATGTCCAGGGCGGCCTTGGCACAACTCTGATCCGTTATTTTCTGATCTAAAAAATCTTTAATATCCATATAGTGAAAAAGATCATACTGAGAAAATGAATCTTTCACCTCGGCAATTCTTTTTATGGTAAGGTCGGCATTTTCGCCGTATCGGACGTTAGGCGCGGCTTCTCCGTAACCAATTATACCATCCCGTTGAATTTTGACAAAGACATTGTCCTTGAAATCACTGGAATTTCGGGAGATGGTCCAGGTGTGTGCTAATTCCAGCCGTTTTATTTTAACTTCAATCATAGTATACCCCTTACTTTTTGTCGATGAATTTGCCAGGACATTTTTAAAGTATGGATTTAATATGGAAAAACCTAAAATACTCTTTCCGCAAATATTGAAAAATTCTTTACGACTTATATTCATAAAATATCTCCGTTTTTTTCGGGCATCTATAATACTCTTTTAATCGATTTTAGGGTATGACGCCGGAAACCACTATAATTTGCGGCGAGGGAATCCAGGCTATTAATGCGGACCATATCGCTTTGGTGAATAAACTCTGCACCTCCTAAACTAATTCCCACATGCGTTATTCTCGATCTTGATCCAAAGAATAATAAATCACCCGGAAGGAGATTGGAAAATGAATCATCGGGAATGATTTGACTGCCCACCTGCGCTTGTTGATGTGCATCGCGGGGCAAGGCGATGTCATTTGCTTTAAAAACCGTTTGAGCAAAACCCGAACAATCATTTGCTTTACTGGAATTCCCTCCCCATAAATATGGTATCCCCATCATTTTTCGGGCAGTTCTGATGATATTTTTTCTGAAAACCTCGGGAGATTCTACCGACCTTCTTTCTGCAGAAATATTTTTAGTTTGCACATAACCGGTACGGCCATCAGGAGTAGAAACTTTAGCCCACCCTTTGTGCTGAGCTTCAAATTTTAAAAGAGCATTTAGGACCACATCACAAATCGGCTCAGAATTTTCATCCGGTTGGGAATAAATAAGGGGAAATAATTCACTCACCTTTACTTTGTTCTCATTTTTCCAACGATCTATCCCTGCCGCATCGGTACACACAAAAGATTCTTCTGTCATCCAGCCAATGTAACGATATTCCGTCTGCACCAGATACCAGCCACTTTCCTTTTTCAATAACCGTAGAATTTGTCCCATAATATTTTGGTCAACCAATTCGGCGGCATGATCGGGTTCATCTCGAAGATTTACCACACTTAACTTTACAATCCCAAACGTACTATCCCCTAAGCTTGAATCGGGTAAAATTTTGAGATTATTCTCATAGTTATTCAGGCCAAGCAAGGAATCAGTAACGGAAAGAATAGCTACCTTTGCTTCCGGCAGGGTGGTTTCTCCCCATAAAATCCAGCGATTTTTCTCAAATGACAATTGAGCTTGAAACACTTCTAATGAGCGATCGGGTGCATATTTTTTCTGAAGATGAGATATTTTTTCATTGAACTGCGAAATGAGTAATGACTTGTTCTGGCAATTGAGAAACACCAATAGTAAACCTAAAAAAATAAAAATTAATTTAGATTTCACATCCAGACTCCTTTTACTTTTAGATTAGGTCGTGAAAATAAAGCACGGATTAAAGTTCATCCGAATAAATAGCCTTTGCATAGTCTCTGAGATTATACCGAGAGGCCATGACCTGGGCATAAGCCCCAGTAGTCCGAATAGCCAACAAATCTCCCCGCTTGGTTTCAGGCAATTTAACTTTTTTACCCAGGAAATCGGAGGATTCACACACTGGTCCAACAACATCATAAATTCTTGGACTACCATGGCTGGTTAAATTTTCTATTTTATGAAAGGCATTGTACAGTGCTGGTCGGATCAATTCCGTCATACCGGCATCAATGACCACAAATTGATGTTTAGAGGAACCTTTGACGTATAAAACACGGCTAATGAGTGAACCGCATTGGGCCACGATTGCTCTCCCCAATTCAAAATGTATTCTTTGATCAGGCTGTACCTTTAAATTATCCCGGAAAACCTGAAAATATTTCTGGTACTCTGGCAGGTGATTTTGATCAGGATGATGATAATCCACTCCCAATCCGCCTCCCAGGTTGAGATCATTGAAATGAATTCCTTTTTCAGCAAACCAGTGCTGAATGTCGTTGATGCGCAGCGAAAGTTTTTTGAATATTGTTAAATCAGTTATTTGCGAACCAATGTGGGTATGTAATCCCTGGACATGAATGTTAGGAAGTCCGGCCAGAATCTCCTGTATTCTTTCCATTTCCTCAAAAGTGATTCCGAACTTATTATCTTTTTTGCCTGTCGTAATATAATGATGAGTATTCGCCTCCAGATCAGGATTTACCCGAAGTGCCACAGGAGCGATGGTTCGGTATTTCCTGGCCAGATAATTAATCACGTGCAATTCCTGAATGGATTCGCAATTAAAACATTGAATTCTCGATCGCAAAGCGAATTTAATTTCTTTATCCGTTTTACCGACGCCGGCAAAGACAATTTTATCGTTAGAAAAATGGTATGTCAGTGCTCTTTTAATTTCATTTCCACTCACGCAATCAGCACCAAAACCATACCGATTAATTTTTTCCAGGATCGGACCATTGGCATTTGCTTTTAAAGCATAATGAATTTGATAATTATACAAAGAAGAGACCTTTTTTAGTATTTTCAGATTCTCTTCCAGTAGTGACATATCGTAATAATAAAAAGGAGTTTTAATTGATTGAAATTTTTGTATAAGCTCGGGACTGAACATCGTTACTTTAAACTTTATTTATTTTGATTTCGATAAATTTCGATGGAAAGAAGAAATGGCTTCCCCTATTTTGTCCTGCACCATGCGAATGTAAGATGTGGGAACATTGAAGTGAATCATCATCAAAGAAAAAGCAAGGTTTTCACCATCCGCTGAGGTGGCATAACCAGAGAGAGTGCTTACATCACTGAGAGAACCCGTTTTCGCTCGCAAATTTCCAGCGGCGGGTGAATCTTTCATTCTTTTTTTCAAGGTTCCATCCAGCGCGGCAATAGGCAAAGAGCTCTTAAATTCTGCCTGCACTTTGGAATCGTGATACATATCTTTCAAAATGGCCACCAGCAGCTCGGGTGATACCAGATTATAACGGGAAACACCTGATCCATCAGCCAGGCGAAAACGGCTGCTGTCCTGACCAATTTCATGCAGATATTCGTTAATTACTGTAATTCCCTTTCGGGAAGTGCCGGGAGGATTCTTTTTTTCAGCACCCATTGTTTTAAGTATGAGCTCAGCTGAAAGATTGTCGCTTTCTTTATTGGTATTATATACTATCAGAGAAAGTGGTTTGGACCAGTAGGTAATTAAAGATATGGCGTTGGTGGATGTTACGCCCTTTTTAACAGTGCCCGAAAATTTTATATCCGCATCAGTCAGGAGTTCACGAAAAAGGGTTCCAGTATATAACGCAGGTTCACGGATGTCTATCACCTGTATAACTTCAGGAATGTTGTTGGCTATTCCTCCTTCAATATGGATGACATTGGACGGATGAATCCATTCACGTTCGATCTTGAATTTTTGCTGCTGCAGGGTATCCAGGGAATCAACGGTTATTCCCTGATTATCAATTTTCACATAGTTCGTCGCTGGACAGATAGTTACGATTGGTTTTTCCCCAATCACGGGAGCAGGTTGTAAATGAACCTCCACACAATTATCATTCACAGATAGTGCGCTGATGGCGGCACATTCCCAGCATGAAGCATCGTCCCACATCCACCCTGAACCTAAAAATAATTCATCAAAATAACGCTCATCGCAAATTAAGTCACCTTCAATTTCCGTAATCCCCTGCTCTTTCAAGTTTTGAATCATTTTTCGGAGATCATCGCTGGTGAGATCAGGATCACCACCACCTTTCAAATAAAGATTTCCTGCAATTTTGCCATCAGCGATACCGGGTGTATCCACCAGTACTTCGGTCTTAAACTTAAAATTGACTCCCAATTTTTTCAGTGCAGCCGCAGTGGTTATAATTTTCATATTCGACGCCGGATGGAACAACTTATGGCTATTTTTTTCATATAAGACTTCATTCCTGTCCAGTGAAACGATTTTAATCCCGGTATGAGCCTGATATAGCACGGAGTCCTGCAGAATTTCATTAATTTTTTCCTGAAAAATCAAAACAGGATCTGCCGCCGGCGGTTTTTTTAAATACCCGATAGAAGAACAGGACTGAATGAATAGCCATAAGGCTAAGGTAAATAAATAAAAGTATCGTCCAGTAACAATCAGCTTATGATTACCAATAATAGTTTTTCTTAATTCCATATCGCTTCTATTCACATACATAACCAATCTCTGGTGCGTGTGGACTTAAATATTTAAATAACCCAGTTAGGTAAAGTAAATTCATTCATCGGTTACATCTAATGATAAATTATTTTATTTCCCTTTTGATAGATAATCCCGGATAATGGGTAATAAGCGATCTATTTCATTACTGAAAGGTCTGATTACCGGGATTCCGATTTCCTTTTCCAATTGGTTTTGATGCTCTCTCAGTTTTTTTGGTGGCATATAATTTTCATTTAATGTAACCGCAAGAGTTCTGGCCCCCAGTAAACTGATTAGCTTTATTTCTTCTTCTACCGAAGGAATTGGTCTTTTGAGATACTCAAATCCTTCGAAGTATTTCCTTCCCGGGGCATGTTGCAGAATCACTGCTTTACAGTCGCCACAGAGGATAAACTCTGATCCACAAGGGCCGGAGGGATTGCGCAAGGACGCCTGTCCCTCAATCAAAATCAAATCAGGTTTAGCCTTCTGATCGCATTCTATGATCACCCTTTCGATTTCACCTCCCACAAAATCGTTCAATGTGGCGTCAAAAATAAAACCATATTTTAAACCCTGCAACCAGCCGGTCTGACCGCTATATATCAATTCGGTTTTAATCCCGGATTCACGAAAACGCTTCATCAGTATGACACCGGTGGTTCGTTTGCCGATGGCACAATCCATTCCAAGTAAGGCAATACGAGGAGTTTTGACTTTATAAAT
>CAYMXZ010000189.1:0-6990 GCA_964394475.1 uncultured Caldithrix sp.
AATAAAATATCCACCTAATAAAAAGAACAGGCTGGCCAGACCAACCATTAATTGAAACAGTGAAGAAACTTCCGCCATCTGGTAAGAATACTGATAAAAATAAGCGAGGGAAATTCCGACTGAAATCAGCACCGTGGCATAGAATAAAAATTTGACGACTGAGATATTAGCATCATAAAAAATCTGGCCTTCGATGAGTAATAAGACAATTAGCGGTAACACACCCAGAATGATCCCGGCACTTTTCCGTAAAATGAGGGTGTCGACAATATCACGAGAAATTCGAATCCATTGGGAGGAAGAATCATTGGGAGCCAACAAACGAAAAAATACCGATAAAATCGTTCCACCCAGCAACAACGAGATAAAAGGAATGTGAATGAAATAAACGATCAGAATTAAATCTTTAACCAAATGCAAGTGATCAGAAGAAGGCGGTAAGAAAAAATTATTCAGTTGCTCCATACCATAGTCTCCGGCATATATCAACTTCATTTACTAACTGTTTATGAATCTTCACACAAAACCTCATGAGTATATGGGATGTGTTTTTTCATTTGAAAAAGCCAACAGCAGTACCGCAAAAATATCAAAATTATTCTTGTTCAAACAAACCTTTTTAAAAAAATCTCACGCATTTTTCGGTTCAGACCTTTACTGTAGCATCACTATTCAAATGCTGGAATTGCTCTTCAGCATGATAGGAACTCCTCACCAACGGACCAGCCTCGACCTGCTTGAATCCAAGATCTAAACCGATCTGCTTTAATTCCACAAACTGGTTCGGAGGATAATAACGATTGACCGGGAGATGATGCGGAGTTGGTTGGAGGTACTGACCGATAGTAAAAATATCCACCCCAACCTGAATGGCATCTTTCATCAATTCAATGATTTCAGGAACGGTTTCGCCCAGTCCTACCATTATACCTGTTTTAGTAATTAAGCCAGCCATTTTTGCTTGTTGGAGAACTGAAAGTGAACGCTGGTATTTCGCTTGCGGCCTTACTTTCCTGTACAACCGAGAAACGGTTTCCAGATTATGGCCAAAAACATCGGGTTGGGCATCAAATATTCGCTGAAGTTGTTCAGGGATACCTTTAAAATCGGGTACGAGAACCTCAATCCGGGTTTGGGGATTCAATTTTCGCGTTTCATAAATAGTGGCGGCCCAGATTTCTGATCCCCCATCAAGTAACTCATCCCGATTCACAGAAGTAATAACCACATGCTTTAATTTCATGTGTTTTACACTCTCCGCGATTCGCAAAGGCTCATTTACATCATACATGGTGGGACGACCAGTTTTTACAGCACAGAATCCGCAGGAGCGAGTGCAGGTGTCTCCCAGAATCATAAAAGTAGCCGTGCCACGCCTCCAGCATTCATGTAGATTAGGACAACGCGCCTCTTCACAAACCGTATGGAGCTGATTCCCATGGACCGTCGCTCGCACACCCTGAAAATTTTCATTCACCGTCATCCGGATTTTTATCCAATCCGGTTTTCGCAAATATTTTTTTGCCATATAAGTTAAAATTAAATGGTCTCAATTTTAATTGAACATATACCTGGAACAGAATATATTTTTATTAAATAGTTCATCAATCTCATATCTGATAAAATTTTTAAGCCAAACAAGGTGATCATTTCCATCTTTAAACAGATAATCTTTCATTCCATGAGCGCTTTCCGAAAACCATCAATCGAGTTAAAGAATTTCTGGCGGCATATTTTCCAGATATTCTACCAGGCGCTGCATAAACCGCCCACCTAATTCTCCATCAATCAACCGATGGTCATAGGACATAGAGACAAAAGCCATGGAGCGAATGGCAATAAAATCACCGTCGGGTTTCTCAACCACCACCGGACGTTTTTTAATGCTTCCAATACCCAGTATGGCCACATTGGGCTGATTGATAATCGGTAATCCGATAATATTTCCAAAAATACCGTAATTTGTTACTGAAAAAGTGGAACCCTGAATATCATCATAAGCCAGTTTATTGTTACGTGCTTTTTGAACAAGCTCGTTCAGCACTCTAGCCAGTCCACGAAAACTTTTTTCCTCTGCATTTTTAATTACCGGTACAATTAAACCTTTTAGAGTGGCTACGGCGACTCCCAGATTTATATATTTTCGTTCGATAATTTTATCACCCTCTAGCGAGGAGTTGACCCTGGGAAAATCTAAGAGTGCTTTTACAGTGGCGTATAGAAAGAAGGGAGTCACGGTTAGTTTAAATCCTTCCTGCTGTAAGAATTCTTCTCGCTTTTCCTGTAAGATAGACATTACTTTACTTAGATCACACTCCGAAACAGAATAGACATGGGCAGAGGTATTGAGACTTTGCCGCATGTGTTCGGCGATTTTTTTGCGAACATTGTCCATGGTGATAATCTCTACTCGTCCCGCTTCGGCCCGACTGACTGCTTCAGCAGGCACTGCCATACCTTGGCGTTGTTTCAGATAACTCAGCAGGTCATTTTTTGTTACCCTCTGCCCACTGCCGCTCCCCGGGATGCGCTCTAATTCTTGCTGGGATATCCCCTCCTGCCGGGCAATCGTTTTTACCAATGGTGAAAAAAATCTGCCTGATTTTTCCCACTTTTTACTTTCGGGTGCTTCTGGCTCCTTTACTTTTCCCCCTGCAGGAAGCTCAGCAGAAACCGCTGGAGTTTCCTTTTCTACATTTCCGGTTTTTTTAGAAACTCCTGCCTCCCCTTCTGCTTCGATTCGAGCCACAACCGTGCCCACTTCAACCGTTTCGTTTTCTTTGAATAATAATTCTTTAATCACTCCATCTACCGGACTGGGAATCTCCGAATCTACTTTATCGGTAGAAATTTCCAGCAATACTTCATCTTTTTTAATAGGATCCCCCGGTTTTTTTAACCAGCGCAGAACAGTTCCTTCAGTAAGACTCTCCCCCAACTTGGGCATTTTCACATCGACGATCATCATTTCACCATTTTAAAAAATTTTGTCTGATAGGCTTTCACTATTTTCCTCGTTAATAAAGGATGAGCTTTTTCAGGGTCTCTGCAATTCGAGCCGGGGTGGGAAGAATAAAGTTTTCCAGATCTTCCTGATAGGGAATATGTGAATCCCTGGCTGCTACCCTTTCGATAGGGCCATCCAGATATTCAAAAGCGTCAGCAGCAATCCGGGCAGCAATCTCCGCACCAAAACCGGCTGTCAGATTGTCCTCATGCACGATGAGCACTTTTCCGGTTTTCTTCACCGATTGCAGAATAGTTTCCATATCAAGAGGAACCAGGGTACGAAGGTCGATAATCTCAACCGAAGGTTGAATCTCGCCTAACATTCTCACGGCTTCTATGGACCGTTGCACTTGCATACCCCAAGTTATCAGCGTTACATCTTTCCCTTCCTGAACGATATCTGCATACCCCAGGGGTAAAATATAATTTTCATCTGGTTCAGGCCGGGCGGCAAATCCCTGCCGGTACAAACCTTTATGTTCGCAGAAGATGACCGGGTCTTCTCCTCGAATACTGGCTTTCAGCAAGCCTTTTGCATCGGCAGCATTGCTGGGAAAAACAACTTTTAAACCGGGAGTATGTGCAAAAATTGCTTCAGCGGTCTGACTGTGATATAATCCCCCGTGAATATAGCCGCCCACTGGGGTACGGATGACTACCGGTGATTTCCAACTGCCATTGGAACGGTAGTACATAGCAGCCAGTTCATTTCTAATCTGCATAAAGGCTGGCCAGATATAATCCATAAATTGAATTTCCACCACCGGTTTAAATCCATAGACCGCCAGGCCGATAGCAGTCCCCACAATACTGGCTTCGGCCAGGGGTGAATTGAAAGCTCGTTTTTTACCAAAACGTGTGGTCAATCCTTTCGTCGCAGTGAAAACACCTCCTTTGGGATCGGCAATATCTTCACCATACACCACAATTCGCTCGTCCCTTTCCATTTCTTCCATCAGGGCATGGTTAATGGCATCCACAAATACCACTCTCTCTCCCACCCCGGAAGGTGGTATCGGTTTTTGCGGAGAGCGAAACTCTACGAACACATGTTGTGTTGCAGTGTCGGGGGCAGGATCGGGTTGAGCCAGAGCCCATTCTGCCGCGCGCTCAATCTCAGCTTTCACTTCTTCCTGAACAGAATCCAGTTCCTCCGGAGTCAAAATTTTATTGTCGGTACAGGTTAGCGCAAATTGGAGAATGGGATCATTCTTGCGATCCGCTTCCAACTCTTCCGGTTTGCGGTATTTGCGATGATCGTCACTGGAGGAATGAGGCAGCAAGCGCACCACTTCACTCACAATAATGCTCGGCCCTTCTCTACGGCGTGCATGTTCCACTGCTCGCGCAAAGGTCTGATGCGTTTCAAAGAAATTGATCCCATCGATTTTTTCACGATATAAATTCTCAAACCCGGCGGCCAACTTATAGACTGAACCGCCTGCCGTTTGCTCAGAGATATGCACACTGATTGCATATTTATTATCTTCAATATGAAAGATGACAGGCAGTTTATCGCGACAGGCCCAGTTGAGAGCCTCAAAAAATTCTCCCTGACTGGTGGTGCCTTCTCCAGCACTCACATATACAACCTCATCGGTTCCTGCTTTCGCTGCTCCCATGGCCGTACCGACCGCCTGTAAAAACTGCACACCAGTGCAGGATGACTTGGAAACGATTCGCAGATCTTTTTTTCCCCAGTGATGAGGTATTTGTCGTCCACCCGAATTTGGATCAGCGGCTTTCGCTAAAGAATGCAGAAATATTTCCTCCGTGGTTATTCCCCATCCCAGAACAAAGGCCTGATCCCGATAATAACAATACGCCCAATCGTGATTGGGTGTAAAGTTCAAAACCGCTCCCACCTGGGCGGCTTCATGGCCCGAGCCACCAATGTGAAAATGAACTTTTCCCTGCCGCAACAGAATGAGTTGCTTCTCATCGCATTTACGGCTAAGCACCATCATTTTATAGATTTGCAATAATTCTTTCTTAGAAAAACCATGGAATTTTTTCATAAACGCTCCGTTAACAGCCCCTTCAAGCAGTGAACATCTTTTTTGTTAACGTATCTATCATTGAGCCCATCAACTTTACCTGAAATAACTTATTCGAAGACTGACAGGCGATCAAGCGCTAAAACAACCATCACCGCCAGAATAAAAAGATTAATGCTCTTAAATGCTCCCAGAAATGGAGAATTTTGTTTGACGGGATGGAGTAACACCGTTGATCTCCAGATTAATAGGATCGATAAGAGAAAAAGGAGTAGTTTACCAATCGATGAGTCTCCCAGACCAAATAATGGAAGCAAAATAACCGATACCGCAGTAGCTATCATCCATACAAAAGTAAGTCGTGATAATTGAGTTTGATTCAAAATATCCGTCAAAGAGGGAAAACCGGCTTTCGAATATTCAGACCCAAAATTTAATAGTAAAAGCCAGAAATGAGGGATCTGCCAGATGAAAAAAAATAAGGCCAACACCAGTGGTTGAGAAGAAAAAATATTCGATTGAAAGCTGGCCCATCCGATGAGCGGAGGTAAGGAACCAATGAACGAACCTGGAATCACCGCCAAAGCTGTCACTCGTTTTAAATAAGTGTATACACCATTGTACCAAATAACCGTAAGTAGTCCCAGCAGGAGAGCGGTGAGATTTGCGCCCACCCCCAGAATGATAGCGCCCATGGTAAGAAGCAAAATACCAATTAACAGTGCTTTTTGTTCTGATATTTTTCCGGCAGGTATGGGACGATGAGTTGTTCTTTGCATTAAGCCATCCAGACCCCGCTCCTGATATTGGTTAAGCGCTCCGGAACCGAGAGCTAATAAAAAAACTCCACTCACCGGGATAAGAATAAAAAGATCTATTTTCCCGCTACTTAAAACATATCCTGCAAAACTTGACATCGTTACCAATAGCGCAATCCGAATTTTACCTAACTCAGCAATCAATTGAATCCAGTCCCGCACACCTCTGGTTAGGGCCATCATAATTCCTTGAGATACTGGATAATGGTCACCAATTCTTCTTCACTGATTTGACCTTCTTGGGAAGGCATGAGAGGATTATAGCCTTTCACAATTTCCAGCTCCGGATGGAGAATTGCCCGACGTAAATAGTCTTCATCAGCGACGATATTTTTCTCTTTGCCCTCCACCAGCACTGTGACCTGTCTACCGAAAATTTTCTGAAAGGTTGGACCGATCATTTGGCTACCGTCGGTACTGTGACAGGCAGTACATCCTTTGGTTTGAATTAGCCGGCTTCCTATTTTTCCGGCAGAAGCTACCGCTGTTCCGCTGCCGGCCATCGCAGGCTGGACAATGGTTTGTGCGGTTGTGGCATACCACGTTTTAAAATCTTCCTCTGGCAAAGCTCTCACTTTGGTCAGCATATAAGCATGGCGCAGTCCGCAATACTCGGCACACAGCACATCATAATCTCCTGCTTCTTTCACCTCAAACCATAAATAATTCTGTAGACCGGGAACCGCGTCCTCTTTAATACGAAAAGCGGGAATATAAAAACTGTGAATGACATCCTGTGAATTCAACAGCAATTTCACCGGGGTATGTAAGGGAACATAGAGGGTATCAGTCTGGATACCATTCTCATAGGTAAAAAGCCAGGACCACATGCGGGCAGTTACTGTTATTTCCATTGAATTTTCGGGAACACTGCGGATAAATTTAAAACCCTTCCATCCCAGATAAAACATCACCAGAACAATGATGGTAGGAATCACTGTCCACAGGATTTCCAGCCCGGTATGACCAGGAATGTCAACTGCTTTTTTATG
Source organism: uncultured Caldithrix sp. (assembly GCA_964394475.1). Classification (GTDB taxonomy): domain Bacteria; phylum Calditrichota; class Calditrichia; order RBG-13-44-9; family RBG-13-44-9; genus RQOF01. The sequence goes on from CAYMXZ010000189.1 coordinate 6,817, forward strand.
TCGTTTTTTGTTATAACGAATGATGAAAAAAATCATCAAGAAAGTAATTAAGATCAAAAAGAAAAGGGAAACTCCAACAATAAACCAAAATACAAAATCAACAGCACCAGTAGATGTGGAAGCTCCTGACATATTCTCACCTCATCGAAAAGATATATCAGTAAAGGTCAAGGC
>CAYMXZ010000190.1:0-6938 GCA_964394475.1 uncultured Caldithrix sp.
CCTCCTACATCTTTTCTACTTTGGAACTGTCTCATTTTATTGGAGTCCAATATAATGGATTTTCTCATAAAACACTTAAAATTGAGAAATAATATATGACTAATTGGATTACCCTAGTATTTGTGAATTATCTGTTTTTATTCAATTAACCAATGATTGAATTTTTCCAGCAAAAGTTATCACCGACTTATCTCATTTATTTGCTTCATGTAATCAGTCGCTACCTATTCCCTTTACCGCTAATAGTTTAATTTCAGTCATTTCTTCCATGGCAAAGCGAATTCCTTCCCGTCCCATCCCGCTATCTTTAATGCCGCCATAAGGCATGGGATCGATTCTAAAAGTAGGATAGTCGTTGATAATAACTCCACCAACTTCGATCTCCTGATACGCTTTCTGAATTTTTTGGAAATCGTTGGTGAAAACACCTGCCTGTAATCCGTAATGGGAATTATTGATCATCTTAATCGCATCTGAAAATTTCTTATAGGGTTCAATGCAAACCACCGGGGCAAAAATTTCTTCACATACTACTTTCATATCGGGTGTGGTATTAGAAAGAATGGTTGGTTGAAGGATATTTTTAGTCAGCTTACCTCCGTATACGAGTTTTGCCCCGCTTTTCAGAGCGTCCTCTATCCAATTTTGAGCCCGTCGAGCAGAGGTGGAATCGATCATTGGACCTACTACCGTGTGAGGATCAGTAGGTGAACCTACGACCGCCCGCTGTATGGTTTCGTTGACAAATTTTTCCAGGAATGTGTCAAATATTTTTTCCTGAACATAAATTCTCTGAATAGCAATACAGATTTGGCCGCTATAAGCAAAAGATCCGATTACCAGCCGCGGAATGATCTCTTCAATGGCCGTATCGGCTTCCACGATAACAGCGGCATTGCCTCCTAATTCCAGGGTAACATGCTTTTTGCCCGCCAGAGAGCGCAAATACCAGCCCACTTGAGCACTACCGGTAAAAGATAACTTTTTGATGCGACCATCTTTTACCAGATTCTCGGCATCTTTTCCGCTGGTTGGAATAATATTGACCATACCAGCCGGAATCGGGATAGATTTAATGATATCGGCCAGCAGAATGGCGGTAAGCGGAGTGGCAGAGGCTGGTTTTAGTATGATTGAGTTTCCGGCGGCGATTGCTGGAGCTATTTTATGCGCTACTAAATTTAAGGGAAAATTAAACGGAGAAATTCCCAGAATCACCCCTCGTGGAAATCTCCGGATAATCCCAAAGTACCCTCTGGTTTGCGGCACCATATCCAGAGGAAAATACTCACCTCCCATGCGCCGTGCTTCTTCGGCTGCCCATTGAAAAGTTAGTTGTGCCCGTTCCACTTCTACCCGAGCAAATTGAACAGGTTTTCCACTCTCACTGACAATAGTATCGGTCAGTTCTTTAGCCCGCTTCTTGATGCTCTCGGCAATTTTCATGAGAAGGTCATAACGTTCGTATCCGGATAATCTCCGTGAGATCTGGAATCCCTGCAGAGCGCTTTCTACTGCCATATCCAGAAAATCGCCATCCGCCAGATAGACCTTGGCTATGGTGCTCCCCGTATACGGATTATTCACCTTGATATTTTTGTAGGTTTTTATCCATTCGTTATGAATCAAAGGATAAAAGGTGGGAATAGCCATTTTTCTCCTTTTCAAATAAGATTTCAACCGAATGTTAATATTTTATTTCAACCTTTGCAAGTAGTTGAATAATCAGTCTGTTTCACAACGAAACAAGAAAAATTTATATTCGTAACTTGCTCAAAACCGATATTCGGTTTAAAATATCTTTTCATTGGGGAAAGGAAAAGATGACAGAAAATTTAGCCGTGGATAAAATTAGTAAGTCCTTTGATGATTTTCGGGCAGTCGACCAGATATCCTTTTCGATTCATGACAATGATTTGTTTGGACTTCTGGGTCCTAATGGGGCCGGAAAAACCACCACTATGCGAATGATCATGAATATTATAGCTCCGGATAGTGGTGAAATTCGGATTTTTGGAAAATCCTTCCAATCGCAAATGAAAAATCGGATAGGCTATTTGCCGGAAGAACGCGGATTGTACTCGAAGATGAAACTGGTAAATCATTTGCAATTTCTGGGGGAGATGAAAGGAATGTCCTCAAGTGCTGCCCGGAAGGCCTCCTACCAATGGCTGGAGAAATTTGATTTATCCTCCTGGGCCACTCGGCGAATTCAGGAGCTGAGCAAGGGCATGCAGCAGAAAGTTCAGTTCATTGGGACCATTTTGCATTCCCCTGATTTGATTATAATGGACGAACCGTTCTCCGGCCTGGATCCTATCAATACGAAATTTTTAAAAGATGTTCTACTGGACCTGAAAAAGCAGGGTAAAACTATTGTATTATCCACTCACTTAATGGATCAAGCCGAGAAGTTATGTGATTCAATTTGTCTGATGAACAAAGGGACGGTGGTTATTCAGGGTAAACTCTCAGAAATAAAGAAAAAATATCATCACCATTCCATTTTGCTGGAATATTCTGGAGCGGCTGATTTTATAAAAACTTTACCCTATGTACAACGCGTGAACGACTATGGGAATTATATGGAAATTCGTTTACAGCAGGACACTCAGGCGGATGTATTGTTCAGAAAAATTGCGGCGTCCGACCTGCACGTGAAGCGTTTCGAAATGGCAGATACATCTTTAAATGAAATATTCATTGATTTGCTGGGGAATTGATGCATGAGAAAAATTTTCATCATTCTGAAGCGAGAATTTTTGACAAAAGTTTTTACCAGAGGATTTCTTATTGCGACTATTCTGGGTCCGGTTTTCATGATCGGCATCATGTTCGCACCCGCTTATTTCATGACTTTATCTTCAGAAAGATCCTACAAAATTGGGGTCGTGGAACAAAGCAACTTTTTTTCCCAAAAATTACAGGAGATATATTCTGATACGCTTTCCAGCGGAGAACCGCGCCTGATATTTTTTTATATCTCACCTCAAAATTATCAGGAAACCCTGGAGAGTTATAAAGAAAAAATCGAACAAGGAGAAATACATGCTTTGCTAATAATTCCGGAAAGCGTGTTGGACAGCACCAGGGTAACCTTTATAGCAAAAACGGTAAGCAATATTGATCTCATTCAACAATTGAGATCTGGCCTATCTACTATCATCAATAATAAACGCCTGCAACAAGCCGGATTCGATCCGACTCAAATTAAAAATTTAATGGGTCCGGTTGAGATCCAAACCATCAAGCTCCAGAAAGGAGAAGAGAAAGAAAGAGGATTTGATCAGGAGTACATAACTGCTTTAATTTTTCTAATGATTCTTTATATGACTATCATTCTCTATGGTAGTTCAGTCATGCGCAGTGTGATCGAAGAAAAATCCTCTCGTATTATCGAAATTCTGCTCTCTTCTCTTAATTCCTTTCAGCTGATGATGGGGAAATTGATCGGGGTAGGGGCGGTGGGATTGTTTCAATATCTGATCTGGACCGGGATGGCCGCCATGGTCTTTTTCTTCGTAACCAGCTCTGCACCCGCGATGACTGATTTGATAAAAGTATCACCCGATATTTTTATTTATTTTATCATTTTTTTCATTATTGGATTTTTTACTTTTTCCACTTTGTATGCCGCGGTGGGGGCGATGTGTAACGATATGCAGGATGCCCAAACTTTATCAACTCCGGTCACCGTGCTGGTGGTACTTCCATTTATCATCAGCTTTATGGTGATGAAAGATCCCACCACTGACGTGGCACGAATTCTTTCCGTGTTACCCTTTTTTACCCCTCTCATCATGTTCCTGCGAATTTTGTTAATTGATACCCCTCGCTGGGAGATTATACTCTCTATTGTCATCAATGTGCTCACGATTGTACTGATCACCTGGGTCGCCAGCCGAATCTATCGCACCGGCATTTTGATGTATGGAAAACGTCCCACTCTTCCTGAGATCATCCGCTGGATCCGTACCGCCTGATGATCAGATTTCCAGTTGTCTAAAAAGATCGTTGCAAGGCCTGGATGGCACCAACTACTGGTGGTGCCTATCGCTATCCATAATGCTCTCCATTTCATGGTCTGAAATAATGAGCAGGTTTATGAGGATGATGGAAAAAGTTTGTGATAATAATATTTTTTTACTATTGAAAAAGAAATTTATAAGCCATAACTTTAAAATCGATTTTATTATTGGTGTTTTAGTGAATCATGCTGAATCAATGTTTATAACTTAAATTTTTGAATAAGATATATTGAAAAAGGAGAATAATCATGCAGCGAAAGAAAGTGACAATTGATGGAAACGAAGCGGCTGCGTATGTTGCTCACAAAATTAATGAAGTCATTGCCATTTATCCCATTACCCCATCTTCTAATATGGGAGAATGGGCGGATGAATGGTCTGCCAAAGGTGAAAAAAACATTTGGGGTACCGTTCCGAGTGTTATTGAAATGCAGAGCGAAGGCGGTGCCTCCGGAGCCGTCCATGGGGCTTTGCAAAGCGGATCATTAGTGACCACCTTTACCGCCTCCCAGGGCCTGTTATTAATGATACCGAACATGTTCAAGATTGCCGGTGAGTTAACGCCTACTGTTTTCCATGTTTCAGCCCGTACAGTAGCGACCCATGCGCTTTCTATTTTTGGTGATCACAGTGATGTGATGGCTGTGCGCTCTACCGGCTTCGGATTGGTTGCTTCCGGGTCGGTTCAGGAAATTATGGATTTTGCCCTTATTACCCAGGCAGCCGCTCTGGAAGCCCGGGTACCATTCGTGCATTTCTTTGATGGATTCCGCTCCTCACATGAAATCCAGAAGATTGAGCAGTTAACCCTTGATGATATGAGAGCCATGATTGATGACGATCTGGTATTGGCCCATCGGAAACGAGCTCTTTCGCCGGAAAATCCATTTATTCGCGGCACGGCTCAAAATCCGGATGTCTTTTTCCAGGGTCGCGAAACCATCAATCCATTTTATCAGGCCTGTCCGGATATTGTTCAAAAGCAGATGGATAAATTTGCTAAAATTGTTGGTCGGCAATATCACCTGTTTGATTATGTTGGTCATCCACAAGCTGAAAGAATTATCATCTTGATGGGTTCCGGTGCGGAAGCAGCTCATGAAACGGTGGATTACTTAGTAGCGAAAGGAGAAAAGGTCGGTGTCATTAAAGTGCGTTTATTCCGCCCCTTTTCGGTAAAAGCTTTTATAAAAGCCCTGCCACTCACCGTACAAACCATCGCAGTATTAGATCGCACAAAAGAACCAGGTAGTGCTGGTGAACCATTATATATCGACGTTATTACTGCCCTCAATGAAGCCTTGAGTGGTGGATTTTCACCTTTTAAAACCATGCCCCGGGTCGTGGGTGGACGTTATGGTCTGTCCTCAAAAGAGTTCACACCGGCTATGATTAAAGGAGTTTTTGATGAATTGAGTAAAAAGAATCCTAAAAATCATTTCACGGTAGGAATTGTGGATGATGTGACAGGACACAGCATCGAATATGATCCGAATTTCTCTACGGAAGGTGAAGATGTGATTTGCGGAATGTTCTATGGCTTAGGAGCAGATGGAACCATCGGCGCGAATAAAAATTCCATAAAAATTATTGGAGAGGAAACCGATTATTATGCACAGGGGTATTTTGTTCTGGATTCCAAAAAAGCCGGTGCCGTAACTACTTCCCATTTGCGATTCGGCAAAAAGCCAATTCGCTCCACCTATCTCATTTCTCAGGCACATTTTTTGGCCTGCCATCAATTTGTATTTCTGGAAAAATATGATATGCTTCGCTATGCCAAACCAGGCGGAATTTTTCTGCTAAATGCTCCATTTGGTCCAGATGAAGTATGGGATAAAATGCCTCGTAAGGTGCAACAGGATATCATTGATAAGAAATTAAAGTTTTATGTGATTAATGCCTATGAAGTGGCTAAACAAACCGGGATGGGTTCCCGAATAAATACCATCATGCAGGTGTGCTTTTTTGCCATCTCTGGAGTACTTCCAAAAGATGAAGCCATAAAAGCGATTAAGGATTCTATTCGCAAAACCTACGGGAAAAAAGGTGAGGATGTCGTTAAAAAGAATTTTGAAGCCGTCGATAAAACCCTCGATAATCTGCATGAAGTGAAAGTACCTACCAAAGCGACCAGCAAAATCGAAATTCCGCCAGTGGTGCCCGACCATGCGCCGGAGTTTGTAAAAAAGGTTACGGCTATCATTATCAAAGGCCATGGTGATGAGCTTCCGGTAAGTGCTTTCCCTCAGGATGGAACTTTTCCATCCGGAACCACAAAATGGGAGAAACGAAATATTGCTCTGGAGATCCCGGTGTGGGATGAAAAGATTTGCATTCAATGCAACAAATGTATTATGGTCTGTCCTCATTCAGTGATCAGAGCAAAGATATATGATAAAAAATATTTGAAGGACGCTCCTCCAACTTTCAAGTCTACCGCCGCCCGTGGCAAGGAATGGCCGGAAAATGCAGTGTATACCCTGCAGGTTGCACCGGAAGACTGTACAGGTTGTGAACTTTGTGTTGAAGTCTGTCCTGTGAAAAATAAAGAGCAGGTCAAATTGAAAGCCATCAATATGCAGCCGCAGATTCCGCTGCGAGAGTCTGAGCGAGAGAATTGGGAGTTCTTCCTGAATCTGCCTGAGATGGATCGCACTCAGATTAAAGTGGATACCGTGAAAGGATCACAGTTTCTGCAACCGTTGTTTGAATTTTCAGGTGCCTGTGGTGGCTGTGGTGAAACTCCTTATATTAAATTAGCCACTCAGTTGTTTGGTGACCGAATGATTATTGCCAATGCTACCGGCTGTTCGTCTATTTATGGAGGTAATCTGCCCACTACCCCCTATACCGTGAATAAAGATAATCGCGGACCGGCCTGGTCGAATTCCCTCTTTGAAGATAATG
>CAYMXZ010000191.1:0-6893 GCA_964394475.1 uncultured Caldithrix sp.
GGGTAGCGCCCTCCGGTCATTGCGAGTCGACTTTTAGTCGACGAAGCAATCCCATGCGTTAGGGAGGGAACAGAGCGGCGGCTTTCACGGGGTAGCGCCCTCCAGTCATTGCGAGTCGACCCTTGGTCGACGAAGCAATCCCTTGCGTCAGGGAGGGGACAGAGCGGCGGCTTTCAGGGAGTGGCGCACTCCGGTCCTTGCGAGTCGACTTTTAGTCGACGAAGCAATCCTATCCCCTTCGCTTTTCGCTTGCCTTTCAGCAGGCAATGCGCCAAATTTTTTACCATGAAACAGGTCATCTCAGCCAGTCGCAGGACCGACATTCCTGCTTTTTATCTTCCCTGGTTCATGAGACAAATAACCCAACGATTTGTCGATGTCCCAAATCCTTTCAATCGAAAACAAGTCAAACGGGTCTCACTTGATCCCCGGGATGTTGCCTGGCTGGTCTTCTGGTCACGCAATTACCAGGTGTTTCTGAAAAATTATCACTTTTTTCAACCCTATCAGTTATTTTTTCATTTCACTATTAATCCACCACAAAAAATTCTGGAACCAGATATGATTTCGCCACAGCGGGCTTTTAAACAAATGGAAAAATTAGTTTCCCTTTATGGACCTGAAGTCATTATCTGGCGCTATGATCCACTGGTATTTTTCAATTATCAAGGTCGATTGGAAACCAATCATCATCTAGCAACCTTTGCCGAATACCTGAAGGCAATCAATGAACTTGACATCACCCGTTGTTATACCAGCTTTGCGTTCCTCTATCCAAAAGTCATAAAAAGAGCAAAGTATCTTCCTTTGTTAGAATGGGTGGAAATCGAAAAGCGGGTGAAATTTGACATTTTGCGAGAAATGGTAGAACTGGCCGCGACTTATGGGGTGCAGGTCTATAGCTGTTCGAACGATGCGCTATTACAAGTGGAAGGAATTAAAAAAGGTCATTGTATTGATGGACGTCTATTAAATCAGCTTGGATCGGAACGGGTGAGTGAAAAGTCTGCGCCTTCCCGACCCAATTGCGGTTGTACCCATTCGATCGACATCGGAGATTATGTCAAAACCATTTGCAAATATCATTGCCGCTACTGCTATGCTCGACCCTGATAAAAATCAACTGGGTTGGCGGGGAAGTGAAGAAAAAGATGAAAGATGAAAAGAAAGAATGAGATGATGTTAACTGTGAATTTTAGATGATTAGAGATTATTTATCAAAGTTCGAAGCTGTACCCAAGTTGAGCTGGTTCCCTCCTATGATCTTCATAAAATGATGGGATAAACATTTTTTCCCCACTGATAAAAATTTTCTGTCCTCCATAGAACTGACTGAAAGAAGTTGGTTCACACTTCTACTTGCTAATTTGTTTTAAACAAAGAGAACGCTCTTGACTGATCTTTCATTCAGCACGTTTTACCGATTGATAAAAAATGATAGGTTTGCCATGAATCGATTTTTTCGAAAATCGGGCTCTATAATATAAATGCCGAATCAGTCCAACTGCTTTCTCGGAGTATCTTAAGTATCAATTATTCAATGAATTATCTGTCTCAACTTCTTCGGATTTACACTGGAAAGGAAATTTTTATTATCTTGGAAAAATTATGGCATTTATTTAAATTTACCGACTTAAATATTGCATAAATATGTAAAAAGAGAATAGATTAAAAACATTCATCGCATGAAAAAATGAATAAGGAGATTGTAGCATGCCAGTAAAGTATGTTTATTTTTTCGGTAACGGTAAAGCAGAAGGTACAAAGGATATGAAGGCTCTTTTGGGCGGCAAAGGAGCCAATTTGGCTGAAATGACCAATATCGGAATCCCGGTCCCGGCCGGATTCACCATTTCAACAGAGGTCTGTACGTATTATTATAAGAATAATTACCGCTATCCTCGTCAGTTAGAAAAGGAAGTGAATACCGCTTTAAAGAAGGTTGAAAAAGCAATGGGAGCTAAATTTGGCGATCCTGATAACCCATTGCTGGTTTCAGTGCGATCCGGTGCTCGCAGCTCCATGCCAGGAATGATGGACACCGTTCTGAACCTGGGTTTGAATGACCAAACAGTGCAGGGATTGATCAAAAAAACGAATAATCCTCGATTCGCTTATGATTGCTATCGCCGTTTCGTGGCCATGTATGGTGATGTGGTGCTTGGCTTGAAACCACAGGGCAAGGACGATGTGGATCCCTTCGAAGAAATTTTAGAAGCCAAAAAACAAGCTCGCGGGGTTCATTATGATACTGAACTCACCGCCGAAGACTTGAAAGAATTGGTGCAGGAATTCAAGAAGGCGATTAAAGAAAGAACGGGACATCCTTTTCCGGAAGATCCGGTGGAACAGCTGTGGGGAGCAATTGGAGCGGTATTTAAATCCTGGAATAATGAGCGAGCCATAGTTTATCGCAAATTGAATAATATTCCCAGCCATTGGGGAACCGCCGTTAACGTTCAGAGCATGGTCTTCGGTAATATGGGGGATGACTGTGCTACTGGTGTGGCATTTACCCGTAATCCGGCCACCGGTGAAAAAGAAATGTATGGTGAATTCCTGGTTAATGCCCAGGGAGAGGATGTGGTGGCAGGTATTCGTACTCCTCAGGAATTAACCAAGCTCAAAGAAATCATGCCCAAAGTGTACAAACAACTGCAACAAATTTTTAATAAGCTGGAAAGGCATTATAAAGAAATGCAGGACATGGAGTTCACTATCCAGAATGGGCGTTTGTGGTTCCTGCAAACTCGTGCTGGTAAGCGGACCGGATTTGCGGCTTTCCGGATTGCGGTGGACATGGTGGAAGAAGGCTTGATTTCTAAAAAAGAAGCATTGATGCGAGTGGAACCGAATCAGCTAAACCAATTACTGCGGCCAGTGTTTGATATGAAGCAAAAAGAAGCGGCAATTAAATCTGGTAAATTGTTAGCCAGAGGATTGAATGCCGGACCAGGCGCGGCTACAGGTCGGGTGGTGTTTAATGCTCCTGATGCCGTGGAATGGAGAAAACGAGGTGAGAAAGTCATTTTGGCCCGTATCGAAACCAGTCCGGAAGATATTAAAGGGATGGATGCCGCCGAAGGAATTCTTACCGCTCGTGGTGGTATGACTTCTCACGCGGCCCTGGTGGCACGACAAATGGGTAAGGTGTGCGTGGCGGGGGCCGGCGCCATTAACATCAACTATAAAACCCGCCAGTTCGAGGTGAACGGCAAAGTGGTAAAGGAAGGTGATTGGATTTCCCTGGATGGTTCAACCGGTGAGGTAATTGAAGGTAAAATCGAAACCAGACCGTCTGATGTCCTGCAGGTGTTGATTGACAAGACCTTAAAACCAGGGCAATCTAAAACCTATCACACCTATAAGAAGATTATGGACTGGGCGGATGAGTATCGCAAACTGGGTGTGCGTACCAATGCCGACCAGCCTGATCAAGCCGCCAATGCCCTGGCCTTCGGTGCCGAAGGTATCGGCTTGTGCCGTACGGAGCATATGTTCTTTGGAGGAGATCGGATTATTGCGGTGCGGGAGATGATTTTAGCCGACAATGAAGAAGGACGCCGCAAGGCACTGGATAAACTTCTGCCCATGCAGAAACAGGATTTTATCGAGATTTTCAAAGTGATGAAAGATCGCCCGGTAACCATTCGTACTCTGGATCCACCATTGCATGAATTTTTACCCCATGAGGAAAAAGAGCAAATGGAGATGGCTAATGTGATGGGAGTGCCGCTGGAAAAAATCCAGACCAAAGTGGCATCGTTACATGAATTTAATCCCATGCTGGGTCATCGTGGTTGCCGTTTGGGGATTGTTTATCCTGAAATCACAGAAATGCAGGCGCGAGCTATTCTGGAAGCAGCCTGTGAAGTGAAGAAGCAAAGAATCAATGTGAAGCCGGAAATTATGATTCCACTGGTTGGTCATATCAATGAACTGCGGGCGCAGGAACAACTGGTCAGAAAGGTGGCGGAAGAAGTATTTACCAAATATAAAATTAAGGTGGATTATCTGGTGGGAACGATGATTGAATTGCCTCGGGCAGCCATTACGGCAGATCAAATTGCGCAGGTGGCAGAATTTTTCAGCTTCGGTACGAATGATTTGACCCAGACCGTATTTGGATTATCCAGAGATGATGCGGGAAAGTTCTTACCGTATTATGTGGAGCATGAAATACTACCCAAAGACCCATTCGAAACAATTGATCAGGAAGGGGTTGGAAAATTAATGGAGTGGGGCGTAGAAAAAGGTCGGAAGACCCGTAAGAATTTAAAGATTGGAATCTGTGGTGAACACGGAGGTGAACCGCTATCGGTAGAATTCTGTCACCGTATTAAAATGAATTATGTGAGTTGCTCACCCTTCCGCGTTCCTATTGCCCGTCTGGCTGCGGCTCAGGCTGCCTTACGAGGCAAGAATTAGCCTGTATTTAGGAGATGGGGAAAAGCCCCATCTCCGGTTTTAAAGCTGATGAAAATGAAAGCGGGAGCTTTTATATGGCAAAAAAAAGAGAGCGGCAATTCACCATAAAACAGATTATTCAATCAGAAATAATCGCCAATCAGGAAATTCTTCTGAAACGATTACACGAACGCGGTTTCAAAACCACCCAGGCCACGTTGTCGCGTGATCTCCATAATATGGGAATTGTGCGGGTTCCCACTGCCGATGGATACCGCTATTCTATTTCCGAAGAGGAAGGGGGACACACTTTTCGGAAATTGGTTGGTATGGAAATCTTAGGAGTTTACCAGAATGAGACACTGGTTCTGGTACGCACCATCACCGGACGGGCCAAAGGTGTGGCTCTGTTCATCGATCAGTTACGTCATGAACATATTCTGGGAACAGTAGCGGGTGAAAATGTAGTGCTGGTTATTCCTGATAGCTCCCGAAATGTAAGTGCCATCAAAAATGATCTGGAAAGGATCGCTCTGGAATGATTCATCCAGTTCTTATCTCCAGGATTACTGAAGTGTCGGGGGGATTCAGGTTGTGTTTAATTAGATATTTTCTTTCACACTTTTGATTGGGGGAATGAAATCGGAGATTGAAGCGGTGTGAGAGATCGTTATTATGAACCAGTTGATATTTTTAGCAAAGTAAAAGATGGATTTGACCTCAAGGGTAGAAAAAGAATTTCTACCTTTTATAAATAAACCAGGTCGTTTTCTGGGCAATGAATATAATGTTGTCCGAAAAGATCTGGCTCAGGTAAAACTGCGAATAGCCCTGGCATTCCCGGAAATTTATGAATTAGGGATGTCCTATGTGGGATTTGACATTCTTTATCATTTATTAAATTCGCAACCCGAGCTATGGGCAGAGCGGGTTTATGCTCCCTGGTTCGATGCGGAAGAAGTCCTGCGCAGTAAAAACATCCCGCTGTTTAGTCTGGAATCACGCACCCCGCTCTCAGAGTTCGATTGGATTGGTTTTACTTTACAATATGAGCTGACCTATACCACACTCCTGAACATGCTGAATCTGGCAGGAATTCCCCTGTACAGTAAATATCGAACTCAACCATTTCCCCTGATTATCGCGGGTGGTCCCTCGGCGGGGAATCCGGAACCACTGGCAGATTTTATCGATGCTTTTCTGATCGGCGATGGCGAAGAAGCAAGCCTGGAAATTTGTCAGGTCCTGTTGCAAGGGAAACAAAACGGTAAAAATCGTTTGCAATTATTGCAAGATCTGACGACCATCAGGGGAGTATATGTGCCATCCTTTTATGAAGTCGAATATGATTCGTTTAAGGAATTTCAGCGCATTTATCCTAAAATGGAAAATATCCCGCCACGAATTTTTAAAAGAGTACTGCCCGATCTTTCACCGAAAAATTATCCTGTTAAACCGCTGGTACCATTGGTGGAAATTACCCATGATCGACTGGCGGTGGAAATTATGCGCGGGTGTACGGAAGGATGCCGCTTCTGCAATGCGGGAATGATTTACCGTCCGCTTCGTCAGCGACAGGTGGAAGATATTATTCAACAAAGTCGGCAGGCCATCCACTCCAGCGGTTTCGAGGAAATCTCCCTGCTTTCGTTGAACACCTCCGATTACCAGGATTTGAGCTGGCTGATGGTGAAGGAGAAGACGCTTTCCGCCGAAGAAAAAATAAGCTTTTCCTTTCCTTCTCTCCGCCTGGATGGACTGACCAATGAAATGGTGGAATTTGTTCAGACCTTTAAGAAAACAGGTTTTACTTTTGCTCCGGAGGCCGGGAGTCAGAGATTGCGGAATGTGATCAATAAAAACATCACCGAAGAAGATTTATTAAATAGCCTGCGTCTGGTTCTGCAAAGTGGCTGGAAGGTGGTGAAGTTTTATTTTATGATCGGACTGCCCACCGAGAAGGAGGAGGATCTGGAAGCCATTGTGGATCTGATCCATAAATGCACGAAATTGGCGACCGAGTTTAAAGACGTGCGGTTTAACATTTCCATTTCACCATTTTCACCCAAACCGCATACTCCTTTTCAGTGGGAGAAACAGGAAACGCCACAGGAAATTGAACGAAAATCACGCTATCTGGTGAGTCGTCTGGCCAGTGAGCGGGTGAGTGTGAGCTGGCGGGAAGGATATAGCAGTTGTCTGGAAACTGTTTTTACCCGAGGGGGAAGAGAATTGGCTCCTGTACTGGAAGAAGCCTGGCGCAGCGGGTCACGATTCGACGGCTGGAACGAAGGTTTTCGCTGGTCAAATTGGGAAAATGCGTTTGAAAAGTGTGGCATCGACTGGAAAAAATATGTGAGACCGATTTCGGTTTCCGTGCCATTGCCCTGGGATCACATCGATATGGGGATCAGTAAAATATTTCTTGAAAAAGAAAAAATAAAAGCATATGAAGGTCGGCTCAGTCCCGATTGTCGGGATAATAT
>CAYMXZ010000192.1:0-6870 GCA_964394475.1 uncultured Caldithrix sp.
CGCCGAGCCTTTGAAGAGTGCGATCAAAATTAGACTGCCATTCCTTTTCATTAAAAAAATTGGCATGACTTTTTAAATAATGAAATAGAAATATACACTGATGACTACTGAAACGATGAGCACCAAAACAAAACCGACTCTCACCATGATCTTTATCGGAATGTAATGGGTTCCAAAAACAATTGCGTTGGGGGGAGTGGAAATCGGCAACATAAACGCGCAGGAACAACCAATAGTCACTGCCAGCATCAAGGCCAGCGGATTAAAAGAAAAGCCGGCTACCAGAACAGCCATTATAGGAAGTAAGGTAGTGGCCACGGCCGTGTTTGAGGTAAATTCTGTGAAAAGCACTGCTGCCAGAGTAGATAGATAGATCACCAGAATAAATGGAAAATTTTGCAAAAAATGCAACCGATTTCCTACAAATTCAGCCAACCCACTTTGTTGTATCCCTTCTGCCAGGGCGAATCCCCCACCGAATAACAATAGGACATCCCAGGGTATCTGATAAATATGTTTTATTTTCAAAAGAGGAACACGACCTTCTGGGGTTGGAACACGAAGAATGAATAAAACAATTGCCATTCCAATAGCGATCGTGCTATCCTGAATATCGGTACTCAAACCAAGGAGTTTCGGCCATCCTGGAAATATTAGAAATCCCAGATCTATTTTCGACCGAAAGATCCAGAGGGTGGCCGTCATGGCAAAAATGGCCAGAACCCACTTTTGTGGATAAGTAAGTGGGCCCAATTGTTTGTATTTTTCCTGAAAATCGGCACGAGGCTGAGCCGTGGGCAGGTGTTTTGACTTCAGAATTAGAAAGGCTAAATATAACCACACGATGAGCAGAATGATCATACTCAGCGGCACCATATAAATCATCCAATCCAGAAAAGATAATGAAGTTGAATCGGGAAAAAATTTACTAAAGATACCTATAAAGATGATGTTGGGGGGTGTACCGACCGGTGTAGCAATTCCTCCAATGCTGCTGCTATAAGAAATTCCCAATAATAAAACCGCTCCATACAGAAAAAATTTTTTCTCGTTTTTAAAAATTTCGTCTTCGAGTTGCTGAATTAAAGCCAAACAAATCGGGAGCATCATCATTACTGTTGCTGTGTTGCTGAGCCACATGGACAGTAATGCTGTGGATAACATCATGGCCAGCAGGATTTTTCTGGGATTATTTCCTAAAATCGATAAAGTAAAAAGAGCAAAGCGCCGGTGAAGCTGCCATTCCTGAATGGCAATGGATAGAAGAAATCCTCCTAAAAATAGGAAAATTAAATGATCCGTGTAGTTAGGAGCTACCTGGGAGGTCGGCATGATTTTCAATAAGGGATAACCTACCAAAGGTATGAGGGCGGTAATCCCCAAAGGAATGGCCTCACTAATCCACCAGCAAACCATGAGAAAAGCAACAGACAACATTCGTTGAGCGGCGGGAGGAATATCTGATGACAGAGGACAGCTTATTCCAATGATAAATCCTACAATCCCGATCCAGAATCCTAAAACGTCGGGAAATAATTTTAACGATTTGTTCAGCACGACTGAATTACCATGTTT
Source organism: uncultured Caldithrix sp. (assembly GCA_964394475.1). GTDB lineage: Bacteria > Calditrichota > Calditrichia > RBG-13-44-9 > RBG-13-44-9 > RQOF01. The sequence continues at coordinate 1,576 of CAYMXZ010000192.1, forward strand.
TCGTGCGTAATTTTAAGTACTTTTCTTCATAAATCGAAGCACATTTTGATAAATAAAAAATAGATCTCGGCCTTGGGCCATGAACTAATAAAATTTATCCTATTGTTGGTTTTCGCATTATCCCTTTTCAGGAAGGGAACATAATAATCAGAAAAAAAGAAAGGATTTTTTTTTCTCTGCTGAATGTATCCAATAAAAATTTAATGGACAAATAAAGTCAGCTGTCAATTTATAAATTGAAAAAATTCTTTTCCCATAGATACGGGGAACTCCTTCCCGATCAAGTAAACTAGAATTGAAACCAAAACTTCTGATTTCTTACAGGCTAATCATTAAATAATAACATGATACCGGGTTCGAACCAGACTGACTATAAGTTTTTAAGGACAGGTGAAAAAGTAAATACATCAAAATTTTATAAATAAATAATAATTCTGTAACTTTACTATTTTTAATTCGTCTATTTATCTCAATTTTCGACTTTCTATGATTTTAGTCGAATCTATTAATTTCAGTGGATAGCGAAACTATGATGAATAAGATCAGCAATGAGCAAACTAAAAAAACCATGATAAAGTCAGCGGCGCGACAGCTATTTTTTCACTTCGGATTGGGAAAAACATCGATGGATGATATTGCCCAACAGTGTCATCTGGCCAAACCGACTTTATATTATTACTACCCCAGCAAAGAAGCCATATTTAATGAAATCGTGGTTGACGAAGCACAACTTTTTATCGATCGGGTAGAAGAAAAAATACCGATTGACTTGCCCGCCGATGAAAAAATTGCGTTTTTTCTTAAAACAGTGTATAACGACCTCAAAAAGTATCTCAAAGAAATTGAGAAGATGCCGGAATTTTTATATGTATCGTATCCACATGGGAAGCCAATCATCCTAAAAATTAACAAATCACTAAAAGATAAATTACGCCCCCTGTTAATGGAAGGGATCAAACAAAAAAAATTTTCAATTGACAACCTAGAGACTACTTTAAATTCCATCCTGACGATGGTTAGTTTTTTAAATATCGATTGGATGAGAAAACCAGCTGAAAAAGCACGTGATGAGATAGTCACCACCGTTATAGATATTATTCTCAATGGTATCAGGAGGAGAAAATGTTATGAAAAATAAGGTATTATTATATGTATTGCTGTTCATTTTACCCGCCAGAATCTTTTTGGGTATGGAATATAATTTAGAAGAAATTTTGAAATTGGCGGAAAAGAACAACAAAGATATTAAGTTAGCTCGAAGCAATTTGTACTATGCGGCTACACTTAAGAAAGAGGCATTATCTCAAGCGCTTCCGCACATCAGTGCAGGGATGAACTATAACCGAAATTTTTTGGCGAATAAATTCTTTTTCACCATCACCGATTCCCTGGGTCAGGAACGCACCCAGAGCTTTACTGCCTCATTTGATAATGTCTATCAGTTCAGCACCTCTCTCAACCAGTCTCTTTTTACATTTGGAAAAATCGGAAATGCCCTTCGAGCGGCCAATTATTTTAATCACTATAGTCAATATCAATTTAATAGTGAGCACCAGGCAATTATCACCCGCATAAAGAAGGCTTTTTATTTAACCCTGTTACAGCAAAAAGTATGGGAAGTCGCCATCCAATCGCAGGAAAGCGCATATGACAATTATGAAAACGTCAAACTTAGATTCGAGAGTGGGACCGTGTCAGAATTTGATTTGTTACAGGCGGAAACCCGTTGGCAAAACACCATACCTGCCACCACCCTGGCCCGAAAAAACTATGAAGTGGCACTCAACAATCTTAAATCTTTAGTCGATATTCCCCTGCGGGAAGAAATCGTGCTGGTTGGTGGATTGGAAACATTTCCTCCGCTTCCCGACTCATTAGATTACCTGGTCGTATTTAATCAACGTCCGGATTACAATGCCTTGCTCTGGGAAAAGCGATTGCAGGAAAAAAGAATCGTGATCGAAAGATCAAATTACTTTCCCTCGCTCGTTGGAAATCTCACCTATGTTTTTAATTCGAGTTCTAATGAATTCAAATTAGAGAATAAAAATGATAATATCATTTTCGGATTATCATTGAATATACCTATATTTAGCGGTCTTTATACTCCGGCCCAGGTACAAAAAGCCAGAATTGATTTAGAACGAGTTAAGACCCGTATCAGCAAAGCGAATGATGACATACGGGTTGAACTTAAAAATATTTATCTTCGCATGCAGGAATCCCGGCAGCGTATTGAGGCGGCGTCCAAGAGTATCAAGACGGCCCAGAGAGCCTTTGAAATTGCGGAAACGCGGGTTCAAAACGGTCTGGCCACTCAGCTGGAATTTCGGGAAAGCCGGGTGGATTTGGATCGGGCACAATTAAATTATTATGTGGCTATTTATGATTATCTGGAAGCCTACTTTGATTGGCAACAGGCTACCGGTTCAGTCAATTTTTCAGGACTATAACACATTAAAAAATTTAATAAGATCATCTAAATGAAAATTAGTGGAGAAAAAATGAAAAAAATTATTTTCATAGTTTTATTACTCATCTTGAGTTTTAGTATCATTCATTGTTCTAAAGATGGGTCCGCCAGTCAGCAAGGTTCCACGCTGAAAGGCATCCCGGTGAAAGTTGTTACCTTAAAGCCGCGGATGTTTGCTGAGTACATCATGTTAACCGGAACGGTAGAAGCACGAAATCGCATTAATCTGGTTGCAGAAGAAGCTGGAAACTTACGAAAAATCATTAAAGATAAAGGCAGTTATGCTCAGGCGGGAGATACTTTAGCCATTATCGAAAATAAAATAATTGAAGCCAGTTATAATGAGGCACGAGCCGCTCTTAACCAGGCGCAATTAGATCATGGAAGTAAAAAGGTTCTCTATGAAAAAAGAGCGATCTCAGAAAATGAATATTTAATAGCAAAATATAATTTAGAAAGGGCGCAGGCAGCGTATGAGCTGAATAAGGCTCGTTATTCAAAACTATTTATCACTGCCCCGCTCAGCGGTTATATAAACAATCGCTTCTATGATCTGGGAGCCTATACTTTACCAATGACTCCGATATTCGATTTCATTGATAACGCCTTTATGAAAATTACAGCCGGGGTCGCTGAGCGTTTTCTTGGCGATATAAAAATTGGTACACCGGTGGAGATCACCTTCGATGCTTTTCCGGATATTGTACTTCACAGTGAAGTGTATTATATTAACCGAAGCATTGAACCTGCCAGCCGAACTTTTCAGGTGGAAATAAGAATTCCCAATCCCGAACGAAAGTTAACTCCCCAAATGATCGCCAATGTAAAATTATTACGCCGTTCCTACCAGGATAATCTGGTCATTCCTCTGGATGCTGTTATAGAATCAGAAACCGGAAGGTATGTATTTATTGCCTCTGAAGAGGAAAAAGCCGTTAAAGTACCTGTTGACTTTCTGGCCATTTATCAGGACAGTGTATTGGTACAGGGATTAAAAACTGATCAACGCCTGATAATTGCCGGTCAGCAAGAACTATCAGAAGGAGATCAACTAGTTATTCAACAGGATTGACCAGAATTTATTGAAATTAAATAAAGTTATATAAAGAGGATTTTATGAAATTAATAAATTGGTGTATTGATAATAAAGCCAGTATCGCCGTTTTATTTATAATCATTATTATTGCCGGATTTGTTTCTTACACAAATCTGCCAGTGGAATCTTTTCCTCAGATTAAGCAACCGGTGGTGATTGTACTGGTTCCTTATCTTGGCGTGGCGCCAGGAGATATGGAAACATTGGTGGCCCAACCCATTGAAAATAAACTGCAGGAAATCACCAAGATAAAAAAAATGACTTCCAGCAGCAATGAGGGGATTACCAGCATCACCGTCGAGTTTGAAAGTGATATGGATATCGATGAAGCCGTGAGAAAAGTCCGAGAAAAAGTCGATCAGGCAAAACCTGATTTACCCGGTGATGTCGAAGAACCTATTATTCAGGAGATCAATTTCGAAAATATTCCTATCATGCTGGTCAGTATTGTGGGACAACAATCCCTGGTGCGTTTAAAGAATATTGCCGAAGATCTGCAGGATAAATTTGAACAAATAAATGGAGTACTGGATGTAAAAATCTCCGGTGGGTTGGAGCGTGAAGTTAAGGTAAACCTGAACCCCAATCGATTGAAATACTACAATATCGGCGTTGGAGATATCATTTCGGCGATTCAACAAGAAAATATGACCATCCCCGGTGGTTCCGTTGAAAGTGGTAACTTAAAATATACGGTACGCATTCCGGGAGAATTTAACTCCATTGAAGAATTGAAAAATGTCATCGTAAAAACTGAAAAAGGGATTCCCATTTATATAAATGATCTGGCGGATGTGGAATTTGGATATAAAGATCAGGTCAGTTATTCCCGGCTGGATAATCAATCCAGTGTGACACTTTCCATTCAAAAACGAAGCGGTGAAAACATTATTCGCATCGCAGATGAAGTCAAAGAAATTTTAAACCAGTATAAAGATAAACTCCCCGCTAAAACTCACTATGTGATATTGGCCGATCAATCGACTGACATTCGCTCAATGGTGTCGGATCTGGAGAATAATATTATTGCTGGTCTATTGCTGGTTATCGGGGTACTCTACATTTTCATGGGCGGGAGAAATGGCATATTAGTGGGAATAGCCATTCCTATTTCCATGCTCCTCTCCTTCACTATTCTGAGTCTGCTAGGATATACCTTAAACATGATTGTATTGTTCAGTTTAATCCTGGCATTGGGAATGCTGGTGGATAATGCGATTGTGATCATCGAAAATATTTACCGTCATCACCAGGAGGGAAAATCGTTATATCAAGCCGCCAGGGAAGCCTCCGGGCAGGTATGGTTGGCAGTTTTCACTTCTACTCTAACCACGCTGATGGCATTTACTCCATTGATTTTCTGGCCAGGTATTGTGGGAGAATTCATGAAATATTTACCCATTACCCTCATCATCACTTTGTCATCATCCTTGTTTGTGGCTTTCTTTCTCAATCCAGTGCTGGCTTCAACCTTCATGCGTTTACAGAAAAAAAATAAACGTCACAGCGGCGATCTTTTATTGGACTGGTTGATTCAACGATATGAAGCGACCTTGAAATGGGCATTAAAATACCGGGGAAGAACTCTGGGGATGACCGCGGGAGCATTCCTCCTCATATTCATCATTTATATCTTTCTAAATCACGGAGTGGAATTTTTTCCTGACACTGAACCCAGCCAGGCCTGGATTAAGATTGAAAATCCAATAGGCACACGCTTAGAAAC
>CAYMXZ010000193.1:0-6835 GCA_964394475.1 uncultured Caldithrix sp.
ATTATATACAGTACGGATCATATAACATACAAAACAGATTCCAAACATGATGAAATATATTGTTTTCATAATTACTCCCTCTCTCTGTATATATTGGACCTGCTTATTAAAAGAGGGGGAGGGAATTTCACATCACGAATGCAGATAAATGAAGTTGCTAATAGGAAATATTGGCGAAGCGTAGTGAATTTTTTTATCCGCTGTTATGTAACCGAGCCCCGCGGGGCGAGGCCAGGATTTGTTAAACAAATTTGCAGAGTTCGGAACTCGACAATATTTTTTTTAGCTTCATTTTCCAGATATGTTTTTCCAGGTAGTGTAACCGAGTTTTTCAGTTCCGTCATATTTGATTAATCCAACGGCATCGTTTTCATTTAAATCATGAAGCCATGACCATCCAAACAAGTGCAAAGCTATTCCCCTATCTCGAGTGAGTCGACTGGTTGCTTGTCTAATGAAATCTGCTTGTGCTTGTTCTCCACCAATTGCATCGAGTGATGCCCAGGCAATTTCACTGAATCCAAATTGTTTTCCTGGCATATAATTCGAGGCCATATGATAATAATCATCCGGAATCATTGAAGGATTTGTTTTTCCAAGTGCATATGGATAACTGGTAAAAACCAGTAAATCCATTTTGTCTGGATCAAATAAACGAAGAACTTCTAAATTTGCTTCACGATTTTCAGAAACGATTTCTCTGGCAAAAATGCAGAATACGACTGTTTTTGGAGAGAGTTTTTTAACTTCGTCATATATTTCTTCATAGAGGCTCACATAATTCAGGAAACCATTAGGTCCGCTTTCACCGTATTTTTCATACCACCTGTTAACTTCGTTTCCGAGTGATAGGTACCCTGGACGTATGGCTTTTACAACGTCAATAGCTGTTTGCTTATATGTTGATCTCCAGGCAGGGTCGCTTAAAGTTGAATTTTCCATTCCCGGCGGCGTGACAAGCGTCAGTCCGCTACCTATAAATGATAAATGAATTATCGGAAACATACCATTGTTACGGATGAGTTGTTTAACGAAAGTTTGCCCCCAACTCCCACTTAAATCAGCGGCAAGGTTGTAGAATGGGGTGGGCTTGCCCCATACTGGAACGAATTCTGAATATCGAGCGGCCTGGGCATATGCATCGTCAAACGACTGACCTTGAGCTGTAGTAGGTAACACCCCCATAAAGAATCCTCTTGATGGAAGTTGCGGAAAATCTTCTGGAACAAGTATTTCTGGTTCGGCCGCAGTTGTCTCTTTTTTTGTACATCCACTTATCAATAAAACTCCAATTAAAAGCACTTCACAAAGTGCTATTATTCTCAATTTTTTGATTTCCATCCTTTCCATAATTTTATCTCAAAATTATTGCCCATCTTTTTAAGTTTTCTTTCTTCGAGGTAGGATTCAGAATTTTACATTTCGGGGTGTGTGTATCGAAAACCCCGAAAGCAATTTGGGCGAAACCGAAGCTTGCGCCAGATACTCAAAGTGAAATGTAACGTTACATTTTATTTTATCAATAACATCTTTCTGGTTGCCACATAATCACCAGCCCATAATTGATAGAAGTAAATTCCGCTGCTCAGATTCTGACCCCCGTCAGAATGAATATTGAACTCAACTTCATAACTTCCTGCTGGTTTGTATTCATCAACTAGTGTTGATACTTCTTTTCCAAGGAAATCAAAGACTTTGAGGATCTGCCAGCTGCCTACTGGCGACTGCCAACTGATTATCGTGCTTGGATTGAACGGGTTGGGGTAGTTTTGATACAAATTATATGTGACTGGATAATGATCAATCAAATCAGGCTCGACATTTGATGTATAGGGTTTTATAGCAAAATTATCTAATGCTGACTTATCGTAATAATTCCACTGCGCATCCATCTGTATACTGATCTCGGTTACATCGGCTAGCAAAGAATCCCATCCAGATTCTGTGAGTCCCCATTCGCCTGCATTCATTTGAATAGTAAATGAAGTCCATTCGTTGTAATACCTGAGAGGCACTACATTTTTTTCTGCATAAGAATTGGAGGATGTAATTTTAACTGCTCCGTATCCCCATAATGAATCTTGTCCATTATCATAAGTGTTCTTCAAGTCGAAATTAATTGTTCCCTGATCATAGGCAGAAAGATTTCCCAGAAATTTACCTGGTGCAACAAATAAACCCTTACCATCCTGATTGTCTTCAAATTCAATAAAACCATCAGGATTGCCTCCGGAACTATGATAATAAATAAGTCCGCCATTAGCAACCCACCCTTCATTATCAACATCGAATGTACTGATGATTGCTTGTTGTGAAAAAACAAATGGTGTGATAAATAAAAATGAAGCTAGAATATAATTTTTCATTGAATACCTCCTGTCTAAAGGTTGAAAAAGTTAATTTCAAAATTTTTGCTTCGAAGGGTATACTGGTGAGTCATGTTCCCCAGTAAAATAATTAATTAGATTGCACGAACGATTGCTCTAACGGTGTTCAGAAATATTTCTTATGGAAACATAATTAATTTTATTCACAGTATCTACTTTTTTCTGAAACAGTACGCCTTTCGCAGAATATTAATCTTCAGCGAAGGAATCTGAATCGATTCTCTTGATTTCGTAGTTGGCTACAGACGTTTCACCAATATTATAATCGATCATCAACTGAGCGAGTTGTTCGCCGTCAATCAGCACTATCTTCGTATCAATTCTGGCGGCGTATTCGTGTGCATCACTGGAGAAATAAGAGGTGGTAATAAAGACTCCTTTTTTACTCGTTGACCTTGTAACGCACCAGCAAGCTTCTGGATTTCAGGGCGATCGACCGTGTTGGATCAGCGCTTTGCTTGAACAAAGATAATGTCAAGACCGAGGCGATCTTCTTTAATGATGCCGTCCATACCTTCATCGCCGGATTTACCAATTGCTTGGCCAGCATCTCTGAGCATACCTCCGTAGCCTGTTTTGACAAGCAATTCGACAGCAATTTTCTCAAACAAACTGGGTGGACTTAACTTGATTTGTTCAAGAATCTCTTTTGCCAGTGATTGGCGAAGACTTTGATACGAGTTCTCCAGGATTTCCACGGATGTTTCAAGCTCATCGGCGGATACTTCTGACGGCCTTTCACGCTTAAGTTTCTTGAAATAAACGAATTCTGGATATCAATCAAGAAAGGCAGTGTCTATCCGGTCTGGATTTTATTTTAAAACTTCCAGTCTGTGGTCGGTGATTTTCATTACGCCACGTTTTGGAGATTGCATCAACCCTGCTTTTTTAAGATAAGTACGCACTCAACTTACTCGGTTTTGGAATACTGTTTGCTGTCCGCTGGGTAACATTTCTCGCCGTTCTGCATCGGAGAGTTTGAACTGATCAGCAAGCAAATCAATAGTGTCACGAAGAAGATACTCCTTCGAATCGCCGAGAAGTCTAAGGAAGGGTAACATTATTGTCTGGAAGTCTGGAATTGGCATATGACTTTTTTATAGTTTATCGTATTGTTCGATTCATCGCGGCGGAGCATGACGCCTGACGGCTGCGTGTATGAAATGGTGGGGATTGCGGGCGTCGTTGCTTTCCACCGACACGACCTGTCCCGATTTTTCGGGGAAAGTTTGAGCAGACTGTAATACGTGAATACCCACTGAAACTCATATGGCATGTTTTCATTATTTCTTGTATGCCACATAAATATCAGCTTCTATCATGACATTGTTTTCGTAAAAATGATGTACAAAATACAGATTTCCTTCACCATCTAAAGTTGGTTCACCGGCAAACTGAGAAACAATTAGTTCTGGCACTCCCCAGTCTCCATTTATTTTTTTGGAACGAAATGCTGCCGGTGTTCCCATATATGTTCTACAGAACCATAATTCATTTCCATCAGAGGAAATAAATGGATAGCCATCCATATCGGCACTATTTACAGCCGTAATATGAATTGGATCTGACCAATTAGAGCCACTTCGAGTTGTCATCCATATATCATAATTACCCAGTCCGCCTGAACGGTCGGAATGAAAATAGAGATCATCCCCATGTAAATGAACTTCACCGATTTTAATTTCTTTCATTAATCTATCTCCGCAATAAGTCCAGTTTACCCATTTACCGTTTACATAATAGGCGGTAAACATATTTACCCCCATGTATCCTTCTCTTGCGGAAGCAAACCACATTTCGTCCCCCTGTATTGCCACCGCTCCATCCAGTGCTAATTTCCCCGGAGATTGCAACCAGACTCTTTCGGATTCTGTCCAAGAATTGTCAATTTTATGTGAAACCCAAACACCAGAAACCTCATCAAGAAGTTGTTTTTCTGGTAATATTCTCACATCGGGTGTAAAAAAGAAATAGAGTGTTTTTCCATCTGGCAAAATAAATGGAGAATCCTCTGCCCCGGAAGTGTTAATTCCGCTTCCCAGAGGAATGGGCAATTCAAATTCATCCGAATAAAGAATCGGTGGGTGTTGATCCATTTCAGGTATTCTTTTTGTGATGTCTGCAGGCAACTTACTATGCCGGGTGACATCTGGATAGGTTGGCTCCTCAATATTATCTTTTGTACAACGAGTTGAGCTGGTTAAAAGAATTAACAATCCTGCAGTCAATAATTTGTTTTTTGTTTTCATATTAGTAATTTTTAGAGATTGAGATGTTATTTATAAAATATGTCATCGCTTTCTGCGGGTTTGAGAAGTGACGATGGTATTTGGGTAAGCGAAGCGAACCGCAAATACATTTTTATATGCCGTTAGTATTTTAACATTAAATTTCGTGTTTTAAAATATAATAAATCGATTTCAAATTATCAGGATTTTGAATATTCTCAATTACTTCTTTCAATTCGATTTCTAATAAATTTTTATTTTCATAAAGTTCAATTTTTGATTTTAGACAATGAAAATACTCATTTAACCACACCTGCTCATTTAATTGGAAAGAATGCAATAATTTTAAATTATTGCTTTTAAAATACCTTCTCTTTTGCGAATCGTTTTTAAGTTCATCATGAATTATTAAATACCTTTCTTTTTTGAGGTAGTTAACCAGAATCTGCAGTCCCTTTTCAAAACCTATAACATTCAACAATCCTTCTGCTAAGATTATATCAAATTTAAAATTAAACAGTGAAGGATTTAGTATGGAGTCATTGATAATAATAATTCGATCATTTAGCTTGCGTGCTGTTACCTTTTCCCTGAACCAATTGATACTGGATTGGTCAGGATCGACGGCAAAAATTTTACCATTACAGAATTCAATTAATGCAAGAGCTGGAACACCCGTACCACAACCCGCATCTAAAATAATAGGTTTATCAATTCCGGGAATCATTGAAAATGCTTTCCGGGTGTATTTGTTTAAGTTTTTTCTACATTCATCTTTAATTTCAAGTAAATTCATATTTATCCGGTAAGTATTTACCACTATTCTTTATCAAAGGACTGAATGAAGTTTATGTCTGATGTTTCCGTAAAAAAACTGTTCCCGCCGAATGAAGTGGAATAGAATTAGGGGGAAGGAAATGAGCACAACTGAGATACATTTATTTAGATTCTTATTCGACATCACCAAATGAGCCAACATCGCATGCACGGATGTTATGCGTAGGCCGTCAATTTGAAATATATTAATGAGTGATGAAATTAGCGACCAATTGAATGATAAACAAAGAAAGCATCAGAATACCCTTCGGTCGAGAGTCTTTCCAGACCAGGACAATGAAACCATAATTCATAGCATAGTATAGTGCCAGGTAGGGCGTGAGAATCAGCCAATTTTCTCTGAAGGGAATTTTCCATATGAAGTCGAGAATACCCTCGAGAGCCAGAAAGGCGAGAAATATACTCAAGAAGATTATGAGCTGAGTTGCGTTCGGTTCTGCACGAACAAGTGAAATAACGTAAATGGTTGGTAAAGCCAGAAGCAAATAGATCCAACCGTATGATTGGATGAACGCTAAATGACTACCTCGAATAATAAAGATTAGAACGAGGAAAATACTATTAGCAAGACCGAGTACGAAGAACCATTTTCTGGCCATAAACGTTATTTTGTTAAATAATGTAGTTTACAACGAGCCTGCCCGCCGTAACGGCAGGGCAGGCGATAAGGTTTTCCACTTTTTATTCTGTCCATTCAGGAGTATCAAGCCGCCCATTAACGCGGCGAGCGAGACACTTCGGATTCACTTTCCGTTCAATATAGGTTCTATTATTTGCAGTTGCCCGCTCATCTAAGCAAGATCAGTTTCTTCGTTTCTATAAATTCCCCAGCATTGATTCGGTAGATATATATACCACTGGTAAAACCCGATGCATTCCACTGGACTTCATACCTTCCGGGTTCTTTCAACTCGTTCACCAGCGTCACCACTTCTTGACCGATCACGTCAAAGATTTTCAGTGTTACATGTTCACGCTGTGGGAGCGAGAAGCGAATGGTCGTACTTGGATTGAACGGATTGGGATAGTTCTGCTCAAGCCTGAACTCCTTTGGAACTTCGGAGCTGATAATCTGAATTCCAACAGGATTACCGGTGGAGTTGCGTTTGTAATATATCTCCCCGTTCCCATCACGAAAGTCCGTCCAAACCACATGCACAGCCGAGCCGGAGACGGCAACGGAAGGATCATATGAGCCAGCAGGAGCATTGGTCAGTCGTGTATCGGCTTCCCAGCTTGTTCCTCCATCTATAGAGCGTTTGTAGTATATTTCCTCCCAGAACTCGTCACGAGTCTCCATCCACACCACATGCACAACCGAGCCAGAGACGGCAATGGAAGGAGCATATGAACCAGCAGGGTCATTGGTCAGACGTGTATCTG
>CAYMXZ010000194.1:0-6785 GCA_964394475.1 uncultured Caldithrix sp.
GTGCTACACTATTATCCCTATGAATATCACGAAGTGGTATCACTAAATAAAATATTTTAGAGTTCGAATTTAAAAATAAATTGATTTTACAATAGTAAATTGAAAATATAAAATAATATGTCCGGCTGTTATAAATTAATCACTTAATCCTTTTAAAAAAGACATAACCAATTTCTTTCTCTTTTTATTCATTTTCTGTGCTTTCATTTTTTCTTTATCTCATCCTCCTATCCATCAGAAATCAAAATAAAAGAAAATTAGTCGACCATCTGATGTTTTTATAGACCATTTACTTTTTTTATTAAAAGTAAATAAAGAATAATTTTTTTCTACTCTCATTCTATTTATATTAATTTATGATGTAGAAATCTGAAGAGAATGTTTATAAATATTCGATTGGAATTACAATTAAACTCAACTAAAAGAGGAGATCGTGAAATGAAAAAATGGATTATTTGGGTATTGGTAGTACTGGTTTTCATCAGCCTGGGTTGTTCCAGCTGGAGCCGGACCGCTAAAGGTGGCGCCATTGGAGCTACCGGTGGAGCAGTAGTGGGTGGAGTCATTGGAAAACAAGCGGGTAATACCGTGATAGGTGCAATTATCGGGGCCGCCATTGGCGGAGCGGCAGGAGCCTATATTGGAAATTACATGGATAAGCAGGCCGAGGAAATCGAAAAAGATATTGAAGGAGCCCGAGTAGAACGAGTGGGTGAAGGCATTCGCATTACCTTCGATTCCGGCATTCTTTTCGATGTGGACAAAGCAGAACTAAAACCAGTTAGCAAGGAAAATATTGCTAAATTGGCGAATGTCCTAAAAAAATACGAAGACACTAATATTTTAATTGAAGGACATACCGATGCCACTGGTTCAGAAGAATACAACCTGGAACTTTCTCGCAAAAGAGCACAAAACGTAGCCAATTATCTGGCATCCTTAGGCATCAGTCCTACTCGTTTCACCATCATGGGCTATGGCGAATCACAACCTTTGATGACCAATGACACTCCAGAAGGTCGGGCAGCTAACCGCCGGGTGGAAATTGGAATTATGGCCAATGATAAACTGAAAAAAGTAGCTCAGGAAAAAGTAGGATAATCTGAACAACTCATTTTTAACTTCTGTTGAGAGGCAGATACCCGGTTAAAAATTTAGAATATTAAGGTGCACATACAGGACAATTAAAAAAACTGCCTTTCAACAGAAGAAGTATTATCGCTCTCCAAATATAGAAAGTTTCCAAAAGAAAAAACTGCACTTCTTCATCAATTTCAGAATTGCAAAAGTCCATTAATGTGATGTATCACTGAGGCAGCGAGTTTTTCCAAATTATATCCACCCTCTAAAAAAGAAGCCACCCTTCCTTCACAGATTTTTTGAGCCAACTGGCAAATTTTTATCGTCAATAATCCGAAATCTTCTTCCCTTAATCCCACACCACCTAAAGGATCATCAGCATGAGAATCGAATCCGGCGGAAATAAGAATAAATTCAGGTTCAAATTTTTCAATAATCTGTAACCCTTCTTCAAAAATCTTCAAATACTCTTCACGGGTACATTCATGAGGTAGTGGAAAATTAAGGGTGGTTCCACTACCTTTTCCGACACCCGTTTCATAAGAAGCACCGCTTCCTGGATAATGGGGATAAAGATGAGTGGACATATAGAACACCGTAGGATCCTGATAAAAAATATCCTGCGTTCCATTGCCATGATGAACATCCCAATCGATAATGGCGATTTTCTTCACCTGATGCTTCTTTTGCAGATGGCGAGCGGCAATAGCAATGTTGTTGAACAAGCAAAAACCCATCGAACGAAAGGCAGTAGCGTGATGTCCAGGCGGTCGCAAAAGTGCCATCCCATTGGAAATCGTGCCAGCCATAATTTGAGAGACTAATTCTATTCCTCCGCCGACCGCCATTATGGCTACTTTATAGGAATCAGGACAGATAAAAGTATCCATATCAAGCCAGGCAGGCCCACCGGATGCAGCTGATTTCACTCTCTGAATCATTTCTCTGGAATGCACCAACAACAGATCTTCCTCACCCGCTGGTGCGAAATGAATCTTTTTTAGTCTGGATAACACTCCTTCCTCTTCCAGGCGGGTTACAATGACCCGCAGGCGTTCGGGTGACTCTATATGTCCTTCCATGGCATGCTGCAAGAAAAGAGGATCATAGATAAGACCGGTAGACATCATTTATCCTTTATCCTTAAAACGCTCATCACTCTTCATCTTCTTTAATTTGGAAATATTATTTTTTACCCAACCGATTTTTTGAATTTTAAAATAGTCAAATTCAGGGACATAGGGTTTGATGTCCAGCAGCGGAGTTCCATCCACTATGTCCACATTTTCAATAAAAAGAGTGTTTGATTGGATTTTAATCAACCGTACCACGGAAATACCAATGGCATTAGGACGGGCCGGTGCCCGAGTGGCAAATACTCCCCGCAACTTTTTGTCCATGAAAGGTATTACTTTGAGATTGTATTTTTTACTTAAATGGAAATGGTAAATCAAGATGATATGGGAAAAACCATCCAGATCCAATAATCCCTCAACATACTCAGGGAAAATTGTTATTTCCCCTTTTATACCCTTTGCCGCCAGCGGTTGAATTGGTACACCCACATTTTGCGCAAAAGGCGTATGAATGATTCCAATAGGCCGATATACTATTTTTTTCATGGTGATTGTTTTTGTCATTTTAGATCTTCAAAATTAATAATCTTTCCCACACCAAAATTAAGATAAGTTTGACCAAATTCCTGCGCAAATTTTCTGCGAGCCACATCTCCGGAACAATGGCAGGGTGCAACAAACCGTACGCCCAAAGATTTAAGAATGGATACAGTTGAAGTTAAACTTGCTTCATTCGCTCTTATCAGATGGAAACCACCCATTACCAGCAATATTGGTTCAGCAAATAGTTCCTTTGCCCGCTGGACTATCTGAACAATACCAGGATGCGCACAGCCGGTAATGACGATCTGGCCTTTAGGAGTAAGAATAATTAATGATTGCTCGATAATTTCCGAGCCCATTTCTCCACTGGAAAATATGTTCTCAGCAATCTTCATTGATTTACTAACGTCAACAACTTTTGCTCCATGATCCGCTAAATTTATTTTAAATTCTTTGGGGAAAGACTGAGGCAGATAGACCGTTATTGCCGGATTAGTTTCCAGAAATTTATAAATCCCACCGCTGTGATCTCTATGAAAATGGGAAAGAAAAACCACATCAATCTCCTGCGGATCAATATTCAATTTCTGCATATTTTCCATCAATATGGAACCATTCCCGCCGGTATCAAACAAAAGAGTAATGGTACTTGTTTTCACCAGACAGGAAAAACCCCAGTCGGTTTGAAGATTCTTCTGATAAGAATAATTATCATATATCACCGTAATAGTGCCATTTTCAGCAGTGCCTGTATTCATCTGAGTATCTCTTCCCATGCTATTCTTGACAACTGATTGTTGAATGAGAATAAATATGACTAGAAAAAAACTTCGATAACGCATATGTAAAAACATGTGATGACAATTTACTTTTCTACCATTTCATAACTAAAATATGAAAAAAAATCATTTACGATAAAAGGTATTAAATGAGTTATTGAAAATTACACATAATCTGTAGCTGATAGCTTATCAATTTAATTCTAAGTCTTTTTGCAAGATGAGCTCAATGATATTATCAGCTGACTGGTTCAGCTTAGATCAATAATTACAAGATTTTGTGGTTTCTATATAAAAATGTAAAATAATTCAAGAGGCATCTGAAGGGTATTCATCTATAATTTTATCTCATTCATTAAAGTGAATATATTTAATCGCCAATGCTGATATACACAGAAGATGTTTAAAATTCAGCTGATATTTTTTAGTATCTTAACCCACTAACAATCAAAGTATTAAAAACCTAGAATTAAACCTAGAATTCCAAAAAATAATCCAGCTATTAAATTAATAAATTTAATTATAAAAAATGAACGACGGGAGTAAGCGATGACCGGCAGCATTCCATGGCCATCCTGGACAATTGAGCTGGTTAATAGAATACTGAATGGAATGGCTCCCTGGACAAAAAGAGTTACAAAAATAAGATGAGGACCTGATTCTGGAATTAATCCCACTAATGCCGCTACAATCATCACTATCCAAAGATTTTCTTCAATAATTCCTTGCAAATTTAGCAGGTCAGTCAAAAAATACAATATCAGCAAAGTTCCAAAAGTCCACAGAAATATTCGGAAAACATGTTTTTGGACCACGTGTTCCCATAAGTGCTTCTCCAAAAAATGGTCAGGAACAGTGCTCACGATGAAAATTGCTAATCCGGTGACAAATAAGATCGAAATGCGAACCCAATTCCATTGGGGTGGCCCAACCTGACCAGTGGCTACCATAATAATGAACAATATTAGCACAGTAGCCAGAGTAGTACGAAAGGAAGAGAAGTGTTTCCATTGTTTCAATATTTCACCTCGAGGAAAACATTGGCAACTTTCAAAAGTATGAATCTCAAACCCTTCACATTTTTCCACTTTTCTGCTTTTAAAATCCCCTGAGAAACTATCAGTAAGAAATCCGACGATAATTCCGATAACAAACAACAAAACAGTTAATAATATCGCCTCTCCTGGCATCATGGCCAGCATTACAAAGGATTCATCTCCACTGGTGGCAATCATCGTGGTGACCACTGCCCCTAACGTCAGCATCCGGTGAGAATACATAGCAACCACGATAAAGGCTCCCAGACAACCCGGAGTGGCACCCATGAAAGCAGCGAAAAGGTATTGTCCCCAGCGGGATGCGCTTAATCGTTGCTGCCAAACGCCGCTGGTCAAAACATTTACATACTCAATTACCAGCATCATTACAAAGACAAAACCAGTAATCATCAATGCCTGATTGAATACTCCCAGGATCGCGGTCATTTTAGCTCAAAATTTATTCTTACAAATCTTATTCGGTTGATTTTTTACTCTTTTTTTCTTGTATCAACTGATGGTGATAGGAGCCTTCTCTTACCATTTTTACATTACATTTGGGGCATAATTCCTCATGGCAAGGTACTCCCCTTCGATGTGGTATCTTCAAACCGCATTTCGGACAAACACAAAAGCCCCCTCTTCCCATACCTAATGGATTTTGCGACATTTGATCTATCCTTATTTTTAATTAAAACGCTTCAATATTACTCAAACATTTTAAATAATCTAAATGTCCATGATATTATCAGATGCAATTTCGAGGTTCATTTTCAACCACTCATTTTTAATCAGTGATAGTTTCAGGAATAGGCCAAGCGAATTTCCTGGTTGCCCAGAGTTGGAGCGATGATTTCCTGCCATTCTGCTGAATTCCAGGTCCCCAATTTTTGATGAGTTTCAAAATAACTCTGGGGAATGGGATGAGTCCCCATAACCACCTCTAATCCATATTTATTTTCGATAAAATCACGAAAATGAAATAGATAAGGACAGGGAGGATACCCTACCAGCAAACCAGTGGCAAAGTGGATAATTTGAGCACCATTTTTCTTCATTTCTGCTGGGGCATATTCTACATTCCCTCCTGGACACCCATCGCATGTTGTATAACCGACCAATTCGACTTCTTTGCCGGAATACATACTAAAAGCGCCTTCGCGTTTTTTCAAGGCTCGCAAACATTTTCCACCTGCGCAGGTGCGATAACGATCGCAGATAATAATTCCGATCTTAACAGTATCTTTCATCTTCACTTTCCATTTTTTTAGTCAATTAAATTCTCATGCTAATTTTTTGAAGCTCAATCTTTTTCTTTCGCCTCTGTTGTTTCAAATGGCTGATAATAAAAACCAAGAGAAGAATGATGATAAGAACCACCACTATATTCCAACGTGAAAACCAAATAAGCCAAAGAAAAAGTACAATTAAAGCAACAAGTAAAGTATGACCCATCCATCCCCGCGGAGCTTTATGCTTTTTTTGGAGCCCTTTTAGTATTTTCATTCCCTGTTCAGCAAGTGGTTATTTTTCCGCTTTTTTATCTGTCGTTTTTCTTTCCAGCTCTTCAATCCGCTTCCGCATCGCTTCCAATTCATTTTCTAAAAATTGGGCTTCCTGCTTCAGCCATTCGCTTTCTTCCTCTGCTGTAAAATATGGATAATCATATAGCGACCGACGCCACATTCGCCCGGGAACCCCGGTAGCCCAGAAGCGATGTCGCCATCCTCGGCCGTATCCTCCTCCCCATCCATAGCGAGAGTACACTCTCCAGCCGGGTTCTACACAAAATCCACGACCCCAGCCACTCATCGGCCCAAATCCAGCCGGACCGGTTCCATCAAATCCTGGCATAATCGATCCTCCTATTTTGGTAAAACATTTTTTGGTAAAAAGCTTTCGTTTTTAAGCTTCTATTTCTCGTCCGCTATTTATTTCACGTTCAAAAAAGTTACATATATTTGCAAAGATGCGCACGATTTCCCTTGTAGCCGGAGCATCTGGAAAATCAGTAACTACTTTTTCATTTCGTAAAGCAGTTACTACCATATCATCAAAAGGTATCTGACCTAAAAATATAAGCTGTTTTTGCCTGGCTAAAGCTTTTATCTGGGAACAAATCGTCTGATTTAAATCGGCTTTATTAACGACGATTCCTGCATGGATATGAAAACGTTGAATGAGTTTCAATAATCTTTCCAGATCATAAAGACCAGAAACAGTGGGCTCAGTTACTATCACTACCAGATCCGCTCCGGTCAGACTGGCAT
>CAYMXZ010000195.1:0-6714 GCA_964394475.1 uncultured Caldithrix sp.
ACTCTGGCGGTGAGTTTGGGTGATTGTGACTCCCTCATTGAACATCCGGCCTCTATGACCCATTCCACCTACAGCGCACAGGAACTGGCTGAAGTGGGAATTTCAGAGGGGCTAATTCGACTGTCGGTGGGTCTGGAAGATCCATCAGATATTATCAATGACCTGAAGTTAGCGCTCAAGAAAATTTAAAACCTGAACAGCCACTGTTTTTATAGTGGCTGTGTTTTTCAATCTCTTAAGAGCATTGTGATAAAAATTTTAATGAGATAGAAAAAGGATAAATGAATTAAGAATAAACCGTAATAAACAGAAAGAAATATTCTCGCCAGATGTTTATTACTATGAAAACTTTTCGCAATAGCAAGAACCAATCGATAGAAAACTGGTCTTAATTAGTCGTATTCCACCACCAGACAGGTCGTGGTATCTATCACTCCATCCAGACCATGAATTTCAGCTAAAATTACCTTCCCCAGTTCTTTCATATCTTCAGCTTCCAGATAAATAATGGCATCATACGGACCCGTAACAGGATGAACCACTTTGACACCAGTAATTTTTTTAGCGTCACTCACCACATTTTTAACTTTGTTGGGGGAAATTCTAACCAGAGCATATGCGCTAATTGCCATTTCTTTCTCCCTTAATTTTTTTCCAGAATTTACATGTCGTATCAAAAAGAAACAATAGAATTACAATAAAAAGGTAGTTACCGCATTAAATGACGTCATTTACGATTTTTGGGGGATGATTTCATTAATCGTTTCGCGGTAAAAGCATCAGGTAACAATTCTTTCAGTTTATATGTTTTGCATTCACCACTCTGATTGTAAAGGGTAATAGTAATAGCAGGAGCAAAATCCATCAGGATTTGGCGGCAGGCACCGCAGGGTGGGCAGAAATCTTTTCCTTCAGCAAGTATGTGAATTTCATCAAATTTTCTCTCACCTTCTGATAACGCCTTAAACAATGCCACCCGTTCGGCACAGATGGTTAAACCGTAAGAACTGCTTTCGATGTTGTGCCCGCTGTATAATTTTCCTTCTCTGGTTCGTACAATGGCGGCTACCCGGAATTGAGAATACGGGGCAATCGCCTTAGTCCTGATTGTCTGTAAACGTCTGAAAATTTGCTTTTGATTGGTCTTCATAAGTAGTACCGAAAAAAAATCCCTCAAGGTAGACCCTGAGGGATGAAAAAGAAAAATATAATTTTAATTATTTACCCTGTTCTTCCAGCATCTGTCGCAGCTCTTCTAATTCTTTCTCGGCTTGTTCCCGTTCTTTGCGCAAGCGGCGCAATTCTTCTTCAATCTTTTCTGATCTTCGGCTATCTTTCAATAAACTCTCATAAAAATCCACTTTTGACCGGGTAGTTTTGGATCCTTCAAAGGTACTTCCCCAGGGTAAAAGCCTAAAGTTCAAAGCCATGTATAATTTCCATGAAGGGTAATTGGGTAAATTTAGTCTTTGCTTCGGGGATGGTAATATTTTCGAAGAGAGATCCTCGTCCTTACTTACCCGAATATCCAACCCAAGGTGAAAATTAAACCAGGGTTTGGGCTTAAATTTAACAGAGGGAGTCACATACATAAAATCTTCGCGACTATATGCCATGGTATCCGGCGCATTAATAAATTTATTCCCCCACCATTCCAGATTCAGGTCGAAAAGTTCAGTCGGATAACTGAAGGCTAAACCATACTGAAATTCACTGGCATTTCCATCTGCTTTATCTTCACGGGTTGGGGATTTAAAGAGTACTTGACCGGCATCATTATGATTAAACCATCCCAGATTCAAATGAATACTGTAACTTCGATCGTGTAAATAGGGATCATTGAAAAATGAAGCCAATCCAGTAAGTCCGAAAGCAAACGAACCCGCCGTATAAGGCTCAAAGTAGTAATTATAATTTTCAGAGGTAGGAATTCGAAAAGAAGTAAGAAATCCCAGGTTAAATCGATTATTGTTGAATCCAAAAGAACCCGCTTTGATATCTAAGAAAATGTCCTCGGGAATATTATACTGGTATTCCGATTCGCCTTTACCGATGAGTACGCGATTAGCATCCTGATAAATTCTCCACATAAAAGTCATATCTAAATTATCTAAAATTCCGTAAGTGGAATACATATTATATTGTACATCCCACCAATTTACTGCCGCAAAATTCTGGGGTTTTCTTTCACCAAGGTAATCGCCTACTTTCGTAAAAAAATTCAAATTGGTTCCTGCATCTAAAGTTCCTTTATAAAGTGTGCTGGCTGATTGCACATGAAAAAGCCCCCGACTTCCAAATCTGGTGGAATTAAAAGCAAAGGTGACCAGTGGAATCAATATGATAATCAATGATAACCTTAGATAATATGCCATTACAAATCTCCCGGAAATTTTTAAGAAATTAAAAATTTAATTTTCATATGTCAAGAAAAATAAACCATATAAGCGAATTACCGAATGCGTTGAGCTAAAACAATCACATTGACAACAATAGCAATATCACGGGCGATAGCGACCATGGTGGCAAAAATATCAATCGCACTTCCTGAAACGATGACTAAATCACCTGGTAAAAGTGGTACTAACAAATCTTTATTGCCGGATTTGATAAATTCTTTCACATTTACTTTTATCACTTCTTGATTTTTGCGAATGACTCGCACATCATTCAATCGGGCACTTTTTAAGGGGCCACCTGCCGAAGAGAGCAAATCAATCAATCCAAAAGAACTGGGTATACTATAAATGCCGGGCCTCTGAACATGCCCCCACAGGTTGACGGTAATTAAAAGCACATCATTTGTTCCTAATATATACTGAGCAGGTCGATCTCCGGAGGAATATTGCTGATTCATCCGAAAATCCTGGGAGAATCCCATGAGCACCCACCCGCAGATCAGAAGGAACACCGGAAGAAAAAATCTGCTCAACTTTAACTTTGCTACTGAATAATAAACACAAACCACGCCGATTCAGCTCCTTGGTTTAATTCACTGCCGATTGAATCAATCCTCCAGCGATATTTCCCGGGGGAAAGCGCCGTCACTGCAATTAATTTAACCAGAGTCCATTCCTGGTGAGGATCATAATCGACAGTAAGTTCTGTAAGTTTAGAATAGAGATTTTGATAAATTTCATTTTCACTTCGTTCCAGATGGAAGACAAAATAATGTGGAACAATGGGTGGAAAGTCCCACACAAAAAGCGGCGCCGTCACATTCCCAATGATTCCGACCGGTGAAGACAGAACCGCATTTTCTATTACCTTATAGCTAATTGTATCCGATGGTTCACCATATTGGCCTAATTCATCAAAGGCTCTTATAAAATAATAATATCTGGTATACAGCGAAATAGAATTATCAATATAAAAAGTGTCAATCACTCCGAAATTTTCCACAATCTTCGTCAGGGCAGTATAATTTTGATTGGCAGCAGTGCTGCGATAAATTTCATATCCTGCCAGAGTGGTCTCTTTATTCGGCCGCCATTGTAAAATGATAGCATTTTTATTGGGACTGGAATCCAGATAGACGGCATCGATGCCGCGTTCAATCGCACTGGTATCGGCGCTGGATTCAATTACGAGTACTTTGGCCGGTGGATCAACTTTATTTACTGGTTGATCCTCGCAACTCGCGATCAGCAGAATGATCAAAAAAATTATACTGAGAATTTTCAATACCTTCATCTCTTTAAAACTTTATTGCGGTACTTACTCTGTGACTCCCACCTAATTCATGACCTTTAAAAGCATAATCGAAATTAAAGATAAAGACCTGCAGACCAACCCCCGCGGTAAATTGTTGGTCATCTAAACCAAATCTGATAGCTAAACGATCATGATATAAGTATTCAAAACCTAAGCGATGAATAATATCATATTTTTTTTCTAAAGCATAGGAGAATAAAAGTTTGCCATTGATTTTGGTAATTGGCTGAAAATATGATCCACCTATATGCCAGCTGCGCTTAATATTTCCAGAATGTCTGGATTGGGTATTCCAGGTTATTCTGGTATTGAAAATATCATTTACAGCAGCAGCCAGCGACACCTTCCCCAGGCGATTATCATCAAATAAATCATCCAATCCGAATTTAAACATTGAACCGAAATCAAAACCCAAACCGCTGGAGGTTTGACCAAAAAGCGATTGTCGGATGAACTTTACATTCAAACCGATTGGGATTTCAGTGGGAAACACAAAGTATTGCCAACCAAAATCAACATCCATTTTATATAATTTAGCCAGCGTCAGAATAAAAGCATCGTTAGTGAAATGGCCATAATCATAGGGTATACTGGAGAGGGCCAAACCGGCGGTTTGCAATTCCTGCCAGGTGAAAAAATCCTTGGCCTCGGCCCGCCGCTCTGCATAGGTTCCTTTCGGCTCCGGATAAACCGGGATATCAGATACGCTCAACCGTATCCAGTTTAGAGAAACACCGGCTCCTCCATAAATCGGGCGGGTGAAACCAAGATGGTGATGGGTTTCCAACGACTTAAAGAGTGAGGAATACATTCCAAAAAGTTCAGGCCGGATAACCAGAGAGACACCGGCCGGATTCCAGTAAAATGCCGATCCATCATCAGCGATCGAAACGAAGGCTCCGCCCATCCCCATGGCTCTGGCACCAATCCCTAATTCTAAAAAAGAACCACTATAGCGGATTTCCGCTCGTGCTGATAGGCTAAATCCTGCTAATAAGACAACAGTGAGTATGATCTTTAAATAATGATTCATTTAAGTTTTGCCACTTTCAAAATCTGCTGTTTTTCTTTTTCTTCGAAGAGTGCCTTGATTAATGCAAAATAAACTCCATTGGCGACTTCATTCCCGCCTTCATCAGTTCCATCCCACACTAATTCGTTGTAACCAACCAGGCGCGGGTCATTACCAGGAACACTGGTGTTTTCATCAGTACTGATTCGCTTTATTAAACGCCCTGAGATGGTAAAAATTCGAATTTCCAGTTCATCGATTATCTGTCCAGTATTGGAAATAAAATATGAAAAAACTGTCTTGTCGGAAAATGGATTGGGGAAATTTCCATACACATGCAAATCAAAGTCGGTGCTTACTTGCAAAAAGTAATCCTGCCGGCTGCGATTCCCATTAACATCTTTCACTTCGATAGTGAATTGATGTTTTCCGACACTCAGCTCGGGATATGCGGTGATTCCCAGAACATTTGCCTGCGGCACGGAATCTGGAATAAAGACCTTTTCGGCTGGCAACTGCAATTCATCAATTAATAGAACGATCTGTTCTCGGTTTATATTAATTCCGCTTTCATCTTCCACAATAATATTAAGAATCGGGGTGGGTGACACCAGCGAATTGGTGGTAATCCGTTGCCCATCGATAGTCAGTTTAATCTGGGGCGGTCGTTTATCAGAAGAGAGGAAAACGGCAAAATAACCATCCATCATATTCCAAACAGAAACGGTGGAATGCACCGAATCAACCACGGCGTCCTGCTGCAGCCAAACTTTCATCCTCTCATCCCAGCGATACAATTTTATCAGGTCAACACTGTATCCCTGCTGGTGAATAAAACTATCGTTGTATTTTAATTGCAGGTAATAAGGAGATGTAAATTGCGCGGTTTCATTGGATTTCTTCACCAACAGCATTTCCGGACTGCTCGATTGCGCCAGCGGAACCGCTACCTGATGCTTCGCTGAGAATTCTACTGGTACAGGCAAAATTCTTAATCTGACCGTGGAAGGCTGATCAATGCTGTTTACTCCCATCCAAAACCGATGCTGACCTTCTATCACGATAGTATCATTCTGCACATTCTGATAGGTCGAACCAAGCGCAGGTAACAGCTGATATAAATCTACCTTTACGCTGCTGCTGTCCAGGTTATTAAGGCGATTAAAATCGGGTGACTGACTGTCTGGATCCAGCACGGCATAAATTTCATATGACGATTCACTTAATGGGAAAGGAAATTGCAGAGTAACAGTTACACTATCTCTCCCGTCCACCGATATCAATTTTGTATCAAAAGGATCGTTGGATTGATAGTTCTGATAACCATTGTAGACTTTTAAAACCACATCCTGAGCCGTTACCTCTCCATTATTTCCGACGGTGATTCCCAACTGAACCATATCTTTTCCCACCAGGCGCGAGCTTTTGGTGTAAATAAACGGATCGGGCCGGGTTTCTTTTACCTTATAACTGTAGTTCATTCGGCTCTGTTGGCCCTGAGAATTTGTAACATATACATAATAAAAAACAGTGGCCAGCGTTCGAGTAGGTGGAATTTTTCGAAGCGTTCGATAACGATGGTTACCTACCAATGCTAAAGGCAAATGAATGGTATCCTGCGGGACGATACCTTTGGGAAGAATGGCCACAATCTTGACGCTATCAATGCCAATGCCATCTTTAGCCAGCAGAGTGATCCCCACACTATCCTCCGCATTGGGCTCCGCTGGAAGCGTTTCAACCGAATCAAAAACCGTATAATTAATGCCAATTTGTTTATACCCGGAAGCATCGTTGGTATTATCTGAGAGATAAGCACGAAGATAGCCGGCACCCCGACTAAAATTTTGGGGAATGATGATGGTGTGATTCAGCGGATTACCAACGTAGAATATTGGTTCACGAGTAATGATATCATTCCTGGAATTTGCCAGTTCAATATATCCTTCAGCAGAAGTAAAAGGAGCTTCAATTTGAACCTGCAGGGT
>CAYMXZ010000196.1:0-6701 GCA_964394475.1 uncultured Caldithrix sp.
CCTCAGGTCCGGGCAACCCATCAATGCCAATAAAGTACATTTCTTGTTGACGGTTCGCATTTTTCGAGGCAATGTACGCTCCCATAGCCATAGGATCATTATGACCGTAAACCAGATCAATTTTTTCGAAACGCTGCAGGGCATTCTCCATTATTTCCAGACCTTTGCGCCGCAGCCAGGCGCCATCCTGCTCATAAATAATTTTTATTTCCGGAAAACCGGCAATTCCTTTCATAAAACCATCATGTCTCTCTTGAGCAGGAGTAGATCCTTTGAGCCCCCATATTTCGACCACATTTCCTTTGCCTCCTAAAAGTTTTGCCGCGTATTGACCGGCGGCTTCCCCAATCAACACATTGTCGGCACCGATAAAAACTGTATATTTATCAGATAAAATTTTACGGTCCAACACAATCACCGGTATGCCTCTGTCATAGGCTTCCTCGACGATGGCCGTGAGGGGCTGAGCTTCATTGGGAGAAATAATTAATACATCCACTTCTTTCACAATAAAATTTTCCACATCGGCCACCTGCTTGGAGTTGTCCTGCTGAGCATCGGAAATGATGAGCTCCAGCTCCGGATGATTGGCCGCTTCTCGCTGTAGTTCCTGATTCATGGCTTCCCGCCAGGGTTCAGCGCTATTACACTGTGAGAAGCCGATTACATATTTCTTTTTTTCCGATTGTTTCTGGCAATCCGAAACTAAAAACCAGCTCATCCACAGCACAATGAATAGAATGGTGATATGCTTCATGCTCTTATTCCTCATAAACTAATGTCCTGTCTAATTAATTTGACTACCAAAGATTGGTTTCCATTGATCGTTTTTGATGAAAGTGAAGATCTTCCTGAATATGTATTTATGGATAATCATTGAATTTTTGTCAAAAAATATAGATGATACATCTCAATAAAACAACCACATTTGAAAACATCAGGGAAAATTATCTTCCTGAATGTGGGTGAGATGTGTTCGGGTAAATATATAAATAATAGTGAATTATCAACTTAAATTTTTTATATTTTCATGGGTGAATGAAATCGATGGATATGTCTATGTCAGATCTTGTGGTTATTGTTCCGGGAGGATTAAATACGGATATTATCGGACTGGGAGTAAATCGAATAATTGGAGCAGGAGAGTTAACCCTGGGAGGCAAACTGAAAATCGGACCCGGCGGTAAAGCCCGAAATATGGCGCAAATGGTGGCAGCTTATTTAGGAAAAGGGAAAGTAGCCATGATCGGCCGCAGCAGTCGTGATCCTTTTGGCTTTTGGAGACTTCCCATCGAGTCCCTGCAGGAGGCAGGGGTTGATATTAGTGCGGTTAAAATTTTTAATTTCGAGGAAACGGGCGGCACCTATCCCGGTATCGCTCTGATACCAGTAGATGTCAATGGACGAAATCAGATCTATGTTCTACCAGGGGTGAATAACGATTTCTGTAAACAAGATCTGGATGATGCATCGGCTTTGTTCGTAAATCCAACCGGGAAAAAAATTATGTTATTAGCCTTAGAAATCCCGCTCTCCACGGCGCTGTACGCTACTCAAAAAGCAGCCGAAAACGGCATTCGCGTGGTATTGGATCCTGGTGGTATTAATCAACCTATTGATGAATTTCTGAATGATCGTATTTTTATTTTAAAACCCAATGAATATGAAGCGCAAATAATTTCCGGCGTGGCTATTCGTGACTTTCACACCGCTCGGAAAGCAGCTGAAATTATTTTGAAAAAAGGTGTGAAAAATGTACTGATTACCCATGGAGAAAAGGGAGCTTATCTGTTCAATCATGAGAGTCAATTGCATATTCCTGTTCCCTCTGTGGCTGATAGCGGAGTTCATGATGAAACGGGTTGCGGAGATCAGGTGACGGCTTTGATAGCAGCGGGATTGGCTGAAGGTCTGGATCTCCTCACCGCTGCTCGATTGGCTATCCTGGGCGGTACGATGCAATTTTACCGCAGTGGGATTCAACCGGTGGAACGTTCCCAATTAGAGAAAGAATGGCAGCGAATTAACACCTGAAAATTGTTTATTTTTGCCTTGATATGAGAATTATTATAGTAAAAAGTGAAATATTACTTGATTTTTATTGTCATTTCTGACAGTTTAAGAGGAAAAGGAGATCATTTTGGCAGAGCTTTTTCTGGGAATTGATTCGTCTACTCAAGGATGCAAAGCAGTACTAATAAATCCTCAATCCTCAGAAATAGTTGGAATAGAGGTGATAAATTATGATAATGATCTTCCTCAATATCACACTCGCCATGGAGTTGTACAATCGAACCGTAAAGACCTATCAGAAGCTGATCCCCGCATGTGGATTGATGCCATTCATCTGCTGTTTGCAAGGATGAAGAAAAAGAAAATGCCATTACACGATATCAAAGCTATTTCAGTCTCTGGGCAGCAGCATGGCCTGGTATGCCTGGATGCCCAGGGAAATCTGGCTCGCCCTCTCAGTAAATTGTGGAACGATACCTCCACGGTGGAGGAGTGTCAGTTATTGACTGACGCCGTGGGTGGTGTGGAGGCGATGATTAAAGAAATTGGAAATACCCAGCGTCCTGGTTATACCGCTGGTAAAATTTATCACCTCTATCGACATGAACCCGAGAATGCCCAAAGAACCGCTACCTTTTTCTTAGTACATAATTATGTTAATTATTTTCTGACAGGTGGGGTCAGGATCATGGAACCTGGAGATGTTTCTGGTATGGCACTTTCTTTTCCCGGCTCCAGTCAGTGGTCAGAAAAAGTCTGTCAGGCCATATCTCCCGATTTAATTAAAAAACTTCCCCCGGTTAAACCATCGGATGAAATGATTGGTAAAATTTCAGCCGAATTGGTGAAGGATTATGGTTTTTCTTCGGATTGTTGGATCGATGCTGGCTGTGGTGATAATATGTACGGCGCGGTTGGGACTGGAAATATCAAACCGGGTATTGTAACCATCAGCTTAGGTACCAGTGGAACTGCTTATACTATTTTTGAAAAAGCCTATGTGGATCCAGCCGGAGAAATTGCCTCTTTTTGTGATAGCACCGGTAAATTTTTACCCTTACTGTGTGTCTCTAATCTGGCAAATGGTTATAATGATATATTGAGTTTATTTAATCTATCGCATGAGGAATTCTCCCGGATAGTAAAATCCACACCCCCGGGTAATCATGGGAAGATTCTCTACCCCTGGTTTATTGGAGAGAGAACGCCAGATCTTCCTCACGCGCTACCAGTATATATGGGTTTCTCATTAAATGATTTTACTAAGCCGGTGTTATGCCGGGCGGTTTTAGAAGGACATGTGTTGAATTTGTACGATGGTTTTAAGAGAATGCCCGTAAAAGCTCAGGAAATTCGACTAACAGGTGGTTTAAGTAAATCGGATGCCTGGTGTCAAACCATCGCCGATATTTTTGAAACCCCCACTGTACCGGTGGAAGGGGAGGGTGCTGCTTTAGGAGCTGCGTTGCATGCCGCCTGGGTGTACTATAAAAAAAGTAATCCAAACTATGCACTGGATGATTTCGTTAAAAAATTTGTCAAATTGGATGAAAAAAGGAGGAAATATCCCCATGCTGCAACTGCTTATCAACCATTGAAGCAGGCCTATAGTGAGATGAGTGCTCGTCTGCGAAGACCAATTGGAAATATTGATGCATTTAAAATTTTAAGTAATTTATCGAATTAAATAATAACAAGATTGAATACATTAAAAGTCGCAGGGTCATATGAAAAAGGATCTATATCAACAGATTCAGTATTGTATTGAGCGGGGAAAAGTCGACCGAAATTCCCCGTATCCTCCCGATATGAAAGGTCAGGATGGTGCAGTGGAATTAACTCAGCAGGCCATTGCTGCGGGTTTTCCACCTCAGGATATTTTACTGAAAGCATTAATGGTCGGAATGAAAAACATTGGTGATCGCTTCGGTTGCGGTGAAGCGTTCATTCCTGATTTGATGATTTCTGCCAAGGCCATGACGGCTGCTACCGCCATTCTCCGACCACTCTTCCAATCGGATGTTGGTTTTCAGAAAGGAACTTTTATCATCGGTACCGTGGCAGGCGATTTACATGATATCGGAAAAAATATTGTAAAAATGATCATGGAAGGTGCGGGTTGGCGAGTGATTGATCTGGGAACGAATGTTTCCACTGAGAAATTTCTGGAAACCTTGCAGCAAAATCCTCAGGCCAGTGTCGGATTAAGCGCACTGTTAACCACCACCATGGTTAATATGGAAAGAACCACCAGGGAAATTAAACAACTTTCCTCTTCCACCATTGTGGTCATTGGTGGGGCTCCGGTCACTGATAATTTTCGCCAAAAAATTGGGGCTGATGCATATTTTCCATCTCCTCATCTACTTCCGGATTATCTGAATAAACGATTGTAATCCGCGATTCTATGAAAGACTTGAATTTGAAAACTGACCATACTCTCGACACCTTCTTATATCAGCCTGGACCATCTGAGATGTATCAGGTGAGGTTATCTGATCTTCATTTACAGATGGAACAATTAGAAAAAGTGTTGGGTTACGAACAGAACAGTATTCCCCTCTTTTATCGGGAAAAATTAAAGAAGATGTGGCTGGAGGCAGCCGATAAGGCAGATATTAAAGTCGGTTATCGGATACTGCCGGCCGATCAGTTTCACTGGCACCTGACCCATATCATCTGTGGAGAAGTAAAATTTTTAACCGGAAAAATCATCAGCCGGCAACTGAAGAATAGTGAAACGGTCGTTCTCTTTGCGGGAACTGCTGGTCCGGCTTTCGAGGTCTGGTCCAGACAATTGTTCGATCAAGGGGACTTTCCAGATGGTTATATCGCCGATTTATTGGGATCAGAAATAATTGAAGCCGCTATTGATTGGATGGAAATCAAAATACAAAAAAAACTTGACCGTCATTCTTTAAAAATGACCAACCGTTTTAGCCCGGGCTATTGTGGATGGAATGTACGTGAACAGTTTAAATTATTTTCCTTACTACCCCCAAATTTTTGCGGAATCGCCTTGACGGATAGCGCCTTAATGGTGCCTATTAAATCGGTAAGTGGTATTATCGGTATTGGTGAAAAGGTAGAGAAAATTGGGTATCCCTGTGATATCTGCCAGATGAAAAATTGCTATCGCCGGCGAAAAACTGTATCCGCTCCTTAAACAGGGATTGTAATATGCTCATATTTTATTTTAGAAAAATCAAAATTCACTAATTTCTGGAAAGCATTTTTCTTTATGAAGGTAGTTGTCCATTTTGAGAAATTTATAAATTAGACGAATATCGATGGAGGAATCATTTATGAAAGCAGCGCAGGCAAAAAAGTTAAGAGAGAAAGCCTACGATTTTCTAAAAAAAGCTCATATCGTCATTTCACCTCAGGAAAAGGAAAATATTGAAATCGCAGATTTCGGATTAAATGATATTAAGAATGTCGGTATTGAAGTCGTCGTCTATGTAAATAACGATCGGTATTGCGCCAAAGAACTGATTATGTTTCCCCGCCAGATATGTCCTCAACATCGACATCCAGCCATTGATGATAAAAATATTGGGAAGCAAGAAACTTTTCGCTGCCGCTGGGGGGAGGCCTATTTATATGTTGACGGTGAACCGACTCCTCATCCGAAAGCCAGAGTGCCAGCCAAGTATAAAAAGTATCTCACGGTCTGGAAAGAAATAGTTCTTCGACCTGGTGATCAGTATACTCTGCCACCGAATTCCTGGCATTGGTTTCAGGCCGGTGATAAAGGGGCGATAATTTCGGAATTTTCGTCTACCAGTATTGATGAAAGCGATGTCTGGACTGATCCGCATATCGATCGTATTCCGAAGTATGAATAAATAAAAATAATTCAGAATTGTAAAATGATGACAGCCAAACAAAGGTTTTTAGCGGCGTTAAACAGAAAAAAAGCTGATCGGCTACCCGTGACTACCCACCATGTGATGCCTTATTTTCTGAAGCGGTATTTGCATAATATCAGCTATCAGGAATTCTTTGACTATTTTGGTCTTGACCCCATTAATTGGGTGGTTGCGGTTAAACCAGATGCGGCCTGTGGAGATTATTTCGATCCCAATCATACTCAGTTAGGATTTTTAGAACCGAGACGAATATGCTCCGATAACTGGCAAATTCAACTGGAAGAAATTCCGGGACAGGAATATCAGACAGTCCGCTACAATTTTATTACGCCTCGCAAAACACTCTCCATGGTTTTACAGAACAATGAATATACCAGCTGGGTGTCAGAACGATTGGTGAAAGTAAAATCGGATATCGATCTCGTTGCTCAATACGCTCCGGCTCCTTTATGTGATGTAGAAACTGTGAATAAAGAGGCTGAAAATTTTGCCGAGCGGGGGATGATTCGTGGATTTATTCCTGGCTTTGATGTGTATGGCCAGGCGGGTTGCTGGCAGGATGCGGCTGTTCTTTATGGGATCGAAAATTTAATCATGGAAACTTTCTCTGATCCGATCTGGGTACACACTTTTTTAAAAATATTGCAATCCAGAAAAGAAAAATATTTACGCTCCATGTCAGAGGCAAGATTCGATTTAATTGAACATGGTGGCGGTGATGCCTCCTCCACAGTGATCTCACCGCAAATTTTGGAAGAGTTTGTCATCCCTTACGATGCTCCGCTAATAGAAGTGGCGCACCAGATGAATCAGCGA
>CAYMXZ010000197.1:0-6681 GCA_964394475.1 uncultured Caldithrix sp.
ATTATGGGAAGTGAATCAGACCGGGAAGTCGTAAATGAAGCTTTACCTTACCTCAAATATTTTAAAATTGAAGCCGAGATAAAAGTAATGTCGGCTCATCGCACCCCACACCAGGTGCAGGCTTTTGCTGAAGGGGCAGAGCAAGCCGGATTTCAGGTGATTATTGCCTGCGCCGGCATGGCTGCCCATCTTCCCGGAGTAGTGGCGGCCTATACTTCCTTGCCGGTGATTGGTGTCCCGTTAGCCGCCGGTGCATTAAATGGGGTGGATTCCCTCTATTCGATAGTGCAGATGCCGGCCGGAGTACCAGTAGCCACCATGGCGATTGGAAAGGCCGGAATGAAGAATGCTGCTATATTTGCTGCCCAAATTTTGGCTCGAAGTGATCAAGAGGTTGCCGCTCAAATAAAAAAGTTCAAAAAGAATCATTGCCGAATCGAGGAATGAAGATAGTCATCATTGGTACGATTAACAAAGATCTGATATTTCCTTTTCAAGGCTCATCCATTGAAAGCTTCGGCGGGATTTTTTATTCTTTAAGTGCTTTGCATAGCTTCGTCGATGATTCCATCACTATTTATCCTGTTTCATTTATTGGAAATGATGTCTATTCAGACTTATTATCGCTTTTAAAAGAATTATCACGGGTGGATCCAGCTGCTCTGATACTCATCGATCAGCCGAATCATAAAGTGGTTTTAAAATATCATTCTCCCGAGGAAAGAAGCGAAACAGCGCTTTTTAATTTTCCGCCACTGGAATGGCAGCATATAAAAGATATGAGCCATGCCAATTTTTATATTATCAATATGATTACGGGTTGGGATCTATCGTTAGAAGCCTTTCAAAAACTAAGTAAATTACATTATTCCAATATTTATCTTGATGTTCATTTTTTAGTAATGGGCATTGATGCCCAGGGTAAACGATTTCCACTCTGCCCCGCGAATATCTTATCCTGGTTGAAGGGAGCTCGTTTTGTCCAGATGAACCAACGAGAATTTTCAATCATCAATCAGGATGGATTGAATGTACCGGGATTCTTTGAAAAATATTTTCAATCCGATCAATATCTGATAATTACTCAGGGCAGCCGGGGTGCAAATCTTGTTTTTCGAGAAAATTCAATGATTATTAGTAAACATTTCCCCGCCGTGCCTTTATCCCATATTGTGGATGTTACCGGTTGCGGAGATGTGTTTGGAGTTGGATTTGTCTGGAGTTATTTGCAAGATAAAGATGTCCATCGAGCCGTTGAATTTGCTAATCGGGCCGCTGCTGCCAAATGTCTTTTGCCCGGAACTAATGAAATGGATAAATTAGTGACGAAATTAAATGCGTTAGGGAGTATACAGTAGAGATCATGAAAAAAGTACTTATTACCGGAGCAAATGGGCTTTTAGGTCAAGCTTTGTGTCACCTTTTTCAAAAAAAATATGCGGTGCTGCCCACCGGCCTGGAAGAATCATTTCAAATAAAACTGGAAACACATCCCTATCAAGTTCTGGATATTACTAATTTTTCCAAATGCAAGAATTTGATTAACGATTTTAAGCCAGATATCATTGTCAATGCTGCCTCTTTCACCCAGGTGGATGAATGTGAAAACAAGAAAGAACTGTGCTGGCAGATTAATGTAAAAGGAGTGGAAAATTTAGCTAATTTAGCCCGGCGACATGATATTCATCTTGTCCATTACTCAACGGATTATGTATTCGATGGCAAAAATGGTCCCTATAGTGAAGATCATCGCCCGAAGCCCCTGGGTTATTATGGTAAATCAAAGCTTGCTTCCGAGAATGTTTTACGACAAATTGGATGTCCATCTACCATCCTTCGAACCTGTGTTCTATATGGAATTGGGAACGCTGTGAAAAAGAATTTTTTTCTCTGGGTACTGGAAAATTTGCAGATGGGAAAACCGATTTCGGTGGTGACAGATCAATATAATAATCCCACGCTGGCTGAGGATTTAGCAAGAGGGAGTGAACTGGTTATCCAGAAAGCCGCCCTGGGTTTATATCATGTGGCAGGCGAGGAGTATGTGAGTCGTTTTGAATTTGCCTGTGCGATTGCCGAGAAATTTGATTTATCAGCAGAGTTGATCACCCCAATTAAAACCAGTCATTTAAAACAGCAAGCCAACCGGCCTCTCCGCGGAGGTCTTCAAATTGAGCTGGCAAAAACTCAACTGGGTTATACACCCACCCCGTTAGCAGAATCTTTACTTTATTTAAAATGGAAATTGAGCGAGAATAACTGATATGCATGGTAAAGTTTTGGTAATTATTCCAACCTATAATGAGAAAAATAATATCCTTAAAGTTCTGGAGACCGTCCTCAGTCTCAATATCAGTCAATTGGATATTCTGGTTATCGATGATAATTCACCTGATGGAACAGCTGAGCTGGTGGAAGAAGCAATGACCAAATATCCGAATATCCATCTGATAAAAAGGCCTGGAAAGTTAGGACTGGGAACAGCGTATGTGACGGGTTTCCGTTATGCCCTGGAAAAGTCTTATGATTATATTATGGAAATGGATGCAGATCTGTCACATGATCCAAAGGAGATTCCACATTTCCTGCAAGCCATGGATGAGGCGGATCTGGTTATCGGTTCCCGCTATCTGACGGGAGTGAATGTCATCAATTGGCCGCTCATGCGTCTATTTATTAGTGTGATGGCCAGCAAATATACACGGATGATTACTGGTATGCCTTTCCGGGATTGTACCAGCGGCTATAAATGCTTTCGCAGAACTATCCTGGAAACAATACCACTGGATAAAATCAGCTCGAATGGATATTCCTTCCAAATTGAGATGAATTTTAAAACCTGGAAAAGAGGCTTTCGAATCAAAGAAATTCCTATTATCTTTTATGACCGGACTCATGGCTCCTCTAAAATGTCCAAGCGAATTATTCTCGAGGCTATGGTAGTGGTTTGGAAATTAAAATTTCTTAGTTTATTCGGGAAATATTAGTAAGAGGAATTATGTTAAAGAAAAACTTTAGATTAATTTTAGATTTTGAAAAGCCTATAATAGAGCTGGAAAAGAAGATTGTAGAAATGGAAGAATCCGCTCGTGAAAGTGGGTTGGATCTTTCAGATGACATAGAGAGACTGCGGCGGAAAGCCCAGATTCTACAAAAGGAAATCTATTCTAAACTTACCCCCTGGCAGAGAGTTCAATTAGCCCGACACCCGGATCGACCCTATACCATGGATTACATAAAAAATATGATGACTGATTTTCTTGAGCTTCATGGCGATCGCTATTTTTCCGATGATCCCGCTATTATTGCAGGTATAGCCATGCTTGATAATCACCGGGTAGTAGTGGTAGGGCATCAGAAAGGCAGGGATGTGAAAGAGAATCTCTATCGAAACTTTGGAATGGCTCATCCTGAAGGTTATCGCAAGGCGCAGCGAGTGATGAATCTGGCTGTAAAATTTAATCTTCCGGTTATTTCTTTTCTGGATACTCCCGGCGCCTATCCGGGAATCGGTGCCGAAGAAAGAGGTCAGGCAGAAGCAATTGCTAAAAATCTATTTGTGATGTCCAGTCTTCCCGTTCCTATCATTATTGCCATTATCGGTGAAGGAGCTTCAGGAGGGGCTTTAGGAATTGGAGTCGGTGATGTGGTGCTGATGATGGAAAATTGTTGGTATTCGGTGATTTCACCGGAAGGTTGTGCCGCCATTCTCTGGAGAGACAATGCTAAAGCACCACAGGCCGCAGAGGTAATGAAGTTAACTGCCACCGATTTGCTGGAATTAAAGGTTATTGATAAGATTATTAAGGAACCGCATGGTGGTGCACATTGGGATCATCAGGAAGCGGCTAAAATTCTCAAAGAACATCTTCTGGAAGAAATTGTGCGACTGAAAAAAATTCCTCCCCGGGAATTAGTCCAGCAACGAATTGAAAAATTTGCCCGTATGGGCTATTGGATTGAAAATCAGAGTGATTGAGATAGAAATAAAATAAGTCAGGTGAAGCATGCTCGATAAACAGTTACTTGAAATTTTGGCCTGTCCCAAATGCCAGGGTGATCTGGAGTATCAACCCGATAAAAACGATGACCGATTCGGAAAACTTATTTGTCATCAATGTAAACTGGCTTACCGAATTGAGGATGATATTCCAATTATGTTAATTGACGAAGCGGAGAAGTTATAATCTCTGAGCAAAATTTATTAAATTTCTGCCGATAAGTATTCCGATGCTGAAGTTTAAATGGAAGGGGAAAGAGATAATAGTCTTTTCTCATTTTCACGAATAACAAAAACACCAGGCATACCAGGAAGCGGACACTTATACTCACAAATCCCACAACCGATACATAATTCACGCACCACATAGGGATATTTTACCATTCGGGAACTTCCGTCAGACAAGGTTGCCATTTTTATGTCGAATTTAATGGCCTTATCGGAGGTTGGACAATGCTCTTCACATACCAGACAATCCTCATTCCGAACGAATGGTATACATAAATTTTTATCAAAATATGCCAGTCCAATGGGAGTCTGCTGTTTTACCGATAGGGGTAATGGTAAAATAGCATCGGTGGGACACACCTGTCCGCATAGGTTGCAATTATACTCGCAGTAACCTTCTCGCATAACGGCTAAAGGGGTCCATAATTTTAGAATATTCTGGTCAAATCCGGTGGGGTGGAGGCAACGCCCATTGGATGAACATATCCTGACGCATTCCAGGCATCGAATACAGCGATCCAGAAACTCATCTTCTGGTAGAGAACCGGGAGGGCGAATATTTTTGGCATTTGATTGTTTATCTTTAAGTCCCACACTAAACAATCCGAAAGCGACAATTCCGGATAGGGAAGTCGAAATGAATTGCCGCCGGGAAAAATCAATTTTTGATTGATAAGGTTTCCATCGAAACCGGAAAGTAATTGACTTTGCTTTAGGCGGGCATTTTTCTCCACAGTTAAAACATTCAATACACTCGACTTTATTTGTTTCAGTGACCTTGCCCCCCGGTATGGCATTCATTTTACATTCAACCTGACAGCGGTTGCAAAGCGGACAGCTTTCACTAACCAATCGTTCATAAAAACGAAATTGTGAAAAAAAACCAAATAAGGCACCAGCTGGGCAAATATTCCGACACCAGAATCGGCGGGAGAGGCGTTCCAATCCGAAAATAATAAAGACCAGTCCAATAATCCCTGCGGTTCCCTGATAAAATGCCTGACCTTCCGGCATGAGGTGGATTTTAAAAAAATCATACATCGCATAAGTGACAGGTTGTGCAAAAGTGATTTTTATCAGGAGCGCCAGAAGTCCCTCGGTTAAAAAAGTAAGGGCGGGATAAAATATTATACCAGTTATTCGGGTGAAAATGGCCAGTGGATCAAAAATTCCCCATAAGTGAATAGAGAAAAATGCTAAAATTATTGATAGGAGTAGAATTCCAAATTTCAGCCAGCGCAGTATCGCCCATTTTCCGGAGCTTTTATTTGATGGGCTCTTAAAAACGCGATTGGAAATATCCAGACTGGTACCAAGAGGACAGATCCAGCCACAAAAGAATCGGCCCAGGAAGATCGTAAGAAACAAAATCAATAAAGCCGGCCAAAAAAATAATGGAATGGTGAGATTATCAATAAAATAAAATAGAGGGGATAAAGGAGAAAAGCGAAGAAAAAGGTCACTGGGAATTGCGGTGTGATAGGGATACCTGGCCCACAGAAAAAGTAAGATAAAAAAAAGTAGAAAGAGAAGTTGCGTAATCCGTCGTGTTTTAGCCATTATCAGCTGAGGGTAATTCGTTTTACATTTAATTTAGACAGATCATATTTATTCAATCCACGTTCCACTGCTTCCTGAAGGTATCCTACTTTGTTCAGATTTAGATTAAAAAGTTCAAGTCCCAGGAAATCTGCTGTTACCGGGCAGGAACTTATGATTAGAGTTTTAGCCATTTGGACGTCGTTCAGGTTTCCGCCACTGGGACCATTGCGCGTTAAAATGCGGTAGGCATCAATAATGGTCAGAGTGGGAAGAATATGAGCATCAATATCGATTAATTTTTGCCGAAATGAGTTATGGATTTCTCCTCGATTTCCTCCCATAACGCCCATTAAATTTTTTAAGCCAAGAGTAACCTGTGATAAGGAATGATGTTTGGCAATTGGTACATTAATAATTTTGTCTGCTTCCAGATAATCCTGATATACTAACCATTCCTTTAATATTTTTCCAGCAGGTAAGGCAATCTTTTTAAATTTAAAATCTCTGACATGCTCTATGTCTGCGCCGCTTTTTTTAGCCATTGCTTCTATCTGACTATTTTGGTAACACCGTTGAGGAGTATTGCATGTCCGGTCGAAAATTTTTACTTTAGCCGCGCCGGAATTCAGACAAATTTTTATTAATTCAGAAACCAGCGTTGGATTGGTATTCGCAGCAAATTCCGGAGCTCGATCCCATCCAATATTCGGTTTAATTACCACCACATCACCGCGGGATATAAAACGTTGAATACCTCCATAATTCTGCAGGGCGGTATTTAATAAATCAGCTGGTTCTCCGCCTTTGACGATTACCGCATCAGGTTCAGCACCCCAGCTTTTAATAGGATGACTCAGCATGAGGAGTCCCGTGCTAGCGGTTATTGATATTTTAAGAAAATCTCTTCGTTT
>CAYMXZ010000198.1:0-6645 GCA_964394475.1 uncultured Caldithrix sp.
ACAGCCTGCAAAAAGTATTAGCATTTGAGTTGCCCTGTATCTTCTTAACCGATAATAATAAAGCCCCGGAAGAATTACTCCCTATAGCCGATGAGCGAAAAATCTGCGTCTTTAGTTCCAAATATCCCACCATGGAATTCTTCCATTACCTGGGTGATTATTTAGGAAATGAATTTGCACCGAAAACAACGGTTCATGGGACACTGGTTGATGTTTACGGAATTGGTATCCTTTTTACTGGCCGCAGCGGGATAGGGAAAAGTGAGATTGCCCTCGATCTTATTGAACGTGGCCACCGCCTGGTAGCGGATGATGTGGTTATCATTACCAAAAAAGCCGAAGAAATTCTGATGGGCGAAGGTCGGGAATTAGCCGAACATCATCTGGAAATAAGAGGCCTGGGATTGATCGATACCCGAAGCACTTTCGGCATACGAGCCGTGCGAGTCCATAAACGTGTGGAAGTGGAAGTCCAGTTAGTCGATTTTGATCCAGAGGCAGACTATGATCGCATTGGACTGGATGAAATGGAAACCACCATACTGGGAGTAAAAATTCCATTGGTCATATTACCCATTAATCCCGGTAAGAACATCACGGTGATCGCTGAAACCATTGCTTTGAATCAATTGCTCAAAATTTATGGGCATCACACTCCTAAAGAGTTTAATAAACGCCTGATTGCTAAAATGAAGGAGCAGGAGAAAAGACATCTTTTGGAATTGAAAATGCGTGACTTTCTTGATAAGGATTTTGAATAATATGATTGGCATAATCATTTGTCATAAATCGCTGGCTTTTGATCTCATCGATACCGCTCAGACAATTCTCGGCCATAAAGAAGAATTACATGGATTCAGCAATGATAAGATCACAACCGAAGAAGCAGTAGCTATTATAAAAAGCTATATTGAATCGATTGGGAATCCAGAAAATATTATTTTCATGGTCGATCTGCGCGGAGGAAATTGCTGGACAATTGCCAAGATTCTGGCACGATCTCACCCTGGTTATTTTGTCCTCTCAGGGGTTAATCTGCCTATGATCTTCTCATTTCTTACCAAAAAGAGTGATTTAAGTGCCTTAGACCTTGTTCATACCATTGAAAAAGATGCGCATCGCGGCATTTTACTGGAACAATAAACAGCGAAAACAATTTTCTGGCAGGAAAAAATTCTGTGTCTGATAGAAAAAAAGTCGAAAAATTTTTTGAAAATTTCCAGCGGGAAGTAACCGAGAGATCCGAATCTCATCTTTCGGCATTCGCCACCCGCAGCCATCAGGCCATTCGATGTTTTGATGAACCCCTTGATCCGCGGAGTCCTTTTGCTTTAGACCGTGATCGTATTCTTTACAGTGGAGCATTCCGACGCTACTCGGGAAAAACTCAGGTTATCTATTTTGCTTCGCAATTGGATGAAATGCTAACCTCTCGCAGCATTCATACCCTGAGTGTAGCTCAGGTTTCTCGTACGATTGGATGGTTTCTCGGTTTAAACCAGGATCTCATCGAGGCGATTGCTCTTGCCCATGATCTGGGACACTCTCCTTTTGGTCATGACGGAGAAAGATTTCTATCGGAGCTCTGCCAGGAATATGGCATCAGACAGTATCATCATCATATCCAGAGTTTACATATTGTGGATCACATTGCAAAACATGGTCGGGGATTGAATTTGACCTTTCAGGTCAGAGATGGCATTCTTTCTCATGATGGGGAAGTACACGATCAAAAACTATTTCCCGAAACTTCAAAAACCGAAGATGACCTGCAGGCCTACATTGAAAAACGAAAAAAAGGGGAAGAAGTGGAAATGATGCCGGCGACCCTGGAAGGATGTGTGGTCAGAATTTCTGACACCATTGCTTATATCGGTCAGGATATTGAAGATGCGATTCGAATCGGTATATTAAAGAGAACCGATATTCCAGCAGACATCGCCAAGAAATTAGGTCGTACCAATGGCGAAATCATAGATACCCTGGTCAAGGACGTTGTTTACCACAGCCTGAATAAAAATTACATTTGTTTCAGCAAAGAAATTTCCGGGTATTTATACCGATTAAAGCGATTTAATTATGAGCACATCTATTTTAGTAAGGCGTTGAAAAGAGACCACGAAAAGATTCGTTTGGGTTTTAGACTCTTGTTTGAAAAATTTATGAAAGATGTTCAGAAAAAGAACAGGCATTCACGGATTTATAGAAATTTTCTACAGAGTAAACATCCCTCCTATTTAAAATCATTTAATGATGCTGAAAAAGTAAGAGATTTTATCGGCGGTATGACCGACCGCTATTTTGTCGATTCACTGAATGAGTTAGTTATCCCAGAAATAATGTTAAACCGCCCCGATTCCAGTTTCTGATTTATTTATGCGATTTCCCTCCTTTATCATTTTTTGTTTGTTTTTTCTGTTTGGATTAATTAAATATGGCCAGACGTCGGATGTACAACCTCAGCTACAATGGGAGATTGGGGAAGAACTGAAGTATCAGGTAAAATGGACATTTATTAAGCTGGGAGAGATTAAATTGCAGGTAGTGCAAAGTGACAGTTTGCATTCCCGCTCGGTTTACCTCTGTCGGGTTACTATCGACTCGAGTCCAGAATTGTTTTTTATTGATTTACATGACGTCTATGAAAGTTATATTGATGCCGAAGAATATTACTCTCATTTATTTCGCAGTCGCGAGAAAAAGGGAGATCATCTATTAGTTACCCAATTGGAATATCTTCCAGATGTAAAGGCGGTGAAAATTCATCAGGAAACTCAACATCCAATAAAGGGAGTGAAGGTGATTTTAGATTCGACCATTAAGGTATCGGGTAAGATCCAGGATACTTTGTCACTTCTTTTTCTGGCACGAGCTATGGCCAAACTGCAGATTCAAACCAATCTGGAAGTGATGATCTATACCAAATTTGAAAAAACATTTTTGCATACTTATGGGGAACCAGAAATAATTAGTTGGTCTGACCAGCGCATTTCAGCCTTTCCGCTGAATGGACAACTAAAATTTGTGGGTTTGGCAGGGGTAAAGGATCGCTACCTCGGTTGGTTCTCTATCGATGGACAAAGTGTGCCGCTAAAAGCCAACATGAAAGCCTTTATAGGAAATGTCAAAATTGAATTAAAAGAATGGAAAAATTGGAAAGCTAAAAGAGACACTCTTTAATTTTTTAAAAGAAAGGAGTTGGGACAATGAAAATTTCAAAGAAAAATCGTTTCTTTTCTTCGAAGACGGCAAGATTCTTTTTTTGTGAATTGCTTTTATTCATTCATTTGCTGATTGTTCCGTTGTTGGCACAGGTTATCCTGACCGAAGTCATGTTCGATCCAGATACCCTGGAAAGTCACAATGAATTTGTGGAGATCTATAATACAGGAGAACAATCGGTCAATCTGCAGGATTGGAAAATAGGTGATGGCACAGAATACGATTTAATGGTTGATGCCGGTTATGGTCTTTCTCTTCAACCGCTCCAATTTGCTGTTATCCTCGACCCAAGTTATTTTGAAAATTCTACAACGTACGATGCTCTCATCCCAGATACGGCCTTAATCCTTACCATTGAGGATGGTAGTTTCGGAAGCTATGGTTGGTCGAATACTAAATCTGAACCGGTTACATTAATTAATTCTGCCGGTGACACTGTTCAGAGATATTGGTACAGTCCAGATAATCTGCCGGGATTTTCAGATGAGAAAATTATTTTTTCCGAAGATAATTCTGAAAGGAATTGGGCGAACGCTCAGATGTTCAGAGGCACTCCCGGCACTTTTAATTCAGTGATGGCTGCTCCAATAGATCTGGCTATCGACTCTGCATGGACAGAGCCCATGTTTCCACCAGCGGGTTCGTTTTTCTCCCTGTATGTGGTTTTTAAAAATAGGGGAATCCAGGATATTTTTTCTTTCATGGTTGAGGCGTATAATGATCTGGATGGTGATCAGCAAGCAGATCCCAATGAAATCATTTTCCACACTGAAATTATCGAAAAATTAGGAGCTGGCGATAGTTACCAGCACAGCTGGTCTTTATCGGATTTAACCGCCGGGGATTATCAAATTGGAATCCAGGTTTTAGTGGATGATGATACTAAACCGCAAAATAATCATTTTCAATTCAGTTTGCGAATTGAACCCGATGAACCATCGCTTATCATCAATGAAATAATGTATGGACCTGCCCTAAACCAAACGGAGTGGGTCGAATTTTATAACAAATGTTCCGATCCCATTAATGTAAAAGGCTGGTACTTTGCGGATGGACAGGATACCATCATGATTAGCAAAACAGAAAAAATGATTGATGGGCATAGTTACCTGATTCTGAGTAAAGATTCTTCCCTGATGGTGAATTATGGTTTGCCGCCTGAATTATTGGTGACTTCTTCTGCCTTTCCTACCTTGAATAACGATTTTGATGATTTGAAAGTGTTCAGCTTTTCTCAGCGATTAGTGGATAGGGTGGTATACTCGAATTCCTGGATGAAGCGGGAAGTTGATCCTGGGACATCTCTGGAGCGAATTCACCCGGAAATTTCTTCTTCTCTGGCTGATAATTGGTCTGCCTGTACGGCACCTGCTGGTTCGACACCCGGGCAAAAAAATTCGATCTATGTGGATAAACCAAAGGAAAAAACTGTGATGGCTGTTCATCCGAATCCTTTTTCTCCAGATGCCGATGGATTTGAGGATGTGGCTATTTTTGAATATGATTTGCCGTTGGCCACCGCTTACATTTCAATAGATATTTTCGATATGGCCGGGAGGAAAATACGAACGCTAATCAATCAGCA
The DNA here is from genome assembly GCA_964394475.1 of uncultured Caldithrix sp. Taxonomy (GTDB): domain Bacteria; phylum Calditrichota; class Calditrichia; order RBG-13-44-9; family RBG-13-44-9; genus RQOF01. Next base: position 4,808 of record CAYMXZ010000198.1, read on the forward strand.
TCCGGTTGGATCATCGGGTAATTTTATCTGGGATGGAACAGATGACAACGGTAGGGTAAGTCGCATTGGCCTGTATATTATTTATTGCCGAATCGTAAAACTGAATGGTGAACCATTTAAAGAAATCAAACACACACTGGTTCTGATGAAGAAAGGATAAATGATTTAGGTTAACTGACCGGTTATTGATTACACGTCGATGGACAATCCTTCGCGGGCGGCTTCGCATTTCATCGAAATGCCGGCGGTCTTAATTATTTTTTTTGCCTTCTGTACCATTTGCTTAATGGTTTTATCATTGTGGTCAGGGTCATGGTGAAAAAGCACTAAATATTTCACCTGACTTTTCAGGGCGAGATCGACGGGATACGAATAAGGAGAATGCCCCCAGGTTTGGTGTAAATCGTATTCCTCTGGAAAATATTGGGCGTCGTGAATGAGAAGATCTGCTTTTTTGCAAAAATCAATTAGTTTAGAGGTTTTATCCTCATAGAAATTATCAAAAACCTGTTCTACCGCCCTCACGCCCGCATCTTTCTCAGATACAGCTGAAAATTTCGCCGAAGAGTGAAAAGGTTCATTATCACTGATATAAACCAGACTGCAATTTTGATAGGTAAAGCGATATCCCAGAGCATATCCGGGATGGTTAAGATAAATGGTTTGAATATTTACACCTTTAATGGAAAATTTTTCCTCTTTCACCGACTTAAAAGAAATGTGGGCTTGCATATCTTCTATCGTTATTGGGAAATAAGTGGGATCCATTTGTAAGGAAATAATCTGAGCCAGTTTGGCAGCGGCATCATCGCTGCCTACTATTGTTATTGAATTTTGTGGTTCGTACGCTGGTCGAAAAAAGGGTAGACCTTGAATATGATCCCAATGAAAGTGACTGATAAAAATATAAGTGTCGATTTTTTCTTTCTTTTGTTGTAAATATTTTCCCAATTCGCGGATACCGGTTCCGGCATCCAAAATAAAAAAAAGGTTATTTTTAAATCGCACTTCCACGCAGGAAGTATTGCCCCCGTAGAAGAGAGTCGAAGCTCCCGGTGTTGGGATAGATCCGCGAACACCCCAGAATTTAATTGTGAAGGATTTCATCACCTGAAGGATTTAATAAACGGCGAATGGAGTCGATCAACACTTGCGATTTGGTGGGTTTGGTCAGAAAAAGATCCGCCCCCACTAACTGCGCTTTTCGTTTGTCTGAATCATACAACTTTCCGGAATAAATGAGGATCTTGGTATGGGCAGTTTGAGGATTTTCTCTAATGAGTTTACATAAATTCAGGCCATCGACCTCCGGCATCATCAAATCGAGAATGACCAGTCGAGGTTTATATTTTAAAATGGTTTGATACGCCGTTTTACTGCGAGTGGTAAATCTGGTACGAAAACCGTACTGATTGATTAATAATTTCATGATGTTGGCCTGATCATAATTATCATCCACCACAAAAACATCGTATACGGGTTGGCCGGGATGCGATTCCATCGATTTATTTTTTTGATCTATTTTTTGTTCTGCCATATGAATATCGAATATTTTAATAGTAAAAATTACTTTATTATCGACGACCATAGGTGACTAAAGTCACAGTCCATTTGAGCAATTTTTAGGCAGGTTCTGCGGCAGGTTGACAGATGATCAAAACCATGGAGAAGATTCGATTGCTCATTGTGTTTTGTTACGCGTTTTTCTACGATTGATCTTTGCGGGAAAACCTGTTTGAAATACGGGATGGTTCGTAACCATAAATCTATTATTTTTATTCAGCATCACGGCGGCGAGTGAAATATAGCCACTACTTTTGAGTAAAAATTTTCCTGAT
>CAYMXZ010000199.1:0-6538 GCA_964394475.1 uncultured Caldithrix sp.
TTTTATTATCAATAATCGATACATCTGAGTGTTTAAAAATATAGGTGAATGATTCACAGTTATTCGCATTCAATATAAAGGTGAATATAATAAAATATTTCCCGCGACTCTTTATTTTTTTATAAACATATTTCGGAGATATTTTGCAGAACCCAATTTTCATAAAATTTAAATCATAACCCGATTCCGATCAAAAAAGTTCGGATTAAAAAATTAATCTGGTTTAACGACAGGTATTTTTAAAAGGGGATAATCGACAGTGAAGATCCTCTGTATTTCAGACATATACAGGGTGAAGAATGATAATCTTTTAGCTATGTTCAGGTGATGAGTGGAAGATCACAAATTATTTTTATACTAATTTTCGTTCTTTTTCGCGAGTTCCTCGGCTCTCTGATCATCAATTTCTAAAAGATTTTCAATCAACTTGTCTAGAATTTTAATTTCGGTTTCTTTATTTATCTTCTCTACTTTGCGAGCGGCTAAATCCTTTCTTTTCTGCCCATTTCTAATAAAGAATTTCATTTCTTCCTCCATGAACTTAAAAATATTCTTCCGTGTTTTTTAGGAAGTATCGGCATTTTATTGTACTTCTTGAGGGTTGTAAATTTAAAAATAAATTTTTTTACGCGCGAAATTTTTTCAAACAGATTGGCTGATTAAAACTTCCTATCAGATAAATTATTTTTTGAGCAATGACAGAAAATTATATACCTCTTGATAATTATAATCCTTAAATTTTAATATATTTTCATAATTAACAGGAGAGATTGTATGCCATGATAGAAATTTTTGATAAAAAAGGAAGGTTGATTATTCCGGATTCTGAGCGGCTGCGAAAAGTGGCGATAGAGAAAGGGATAATTTCTCAGGAAAAGAAAATTTTTCTTAACCAGGTGTTTTGCCAGAATGGTCATAATCTCATCCGTCCCGAAAATCCCAAGTTTGACAATCAACCAGGAATTCATCTAATTTGTGAAGGAGAAACCTTCTGGCAATCGGTTTATTTGAGTCCTTTCCAGGGAGACCGGCGTAAAGAATTTAAAACTGAATTCAAAACGGGCGAAATATTGCGGGTTTTTTGTCCGGAGTGCCGGGTGGCTATTCCGAAATTTGCTCCCCATGATTGTCAATCTGAAGCCATGTATCTGGCATTATTTTTAGACCAGGACGCAAATTATAATAATACGGTCTGCATCTGTAATGCCTGGGGATGTTATGCCAGCTTTTTGCGTTTAGCTGGTGAAATTTTCACTGAAGTCAGAACTCTCATTTCCTCCCAATTGGTAAAGTAAAGGAATGAAAGGCAGAGGACTGTGGATTTATGGTTCAAGAAAAATACTAATCTTTTGTTTAAAAAGTACGATTTATCATTACTAGAAACTGGTTGGAAACAAAAGGTGCAAGAATACAGTTGGAATATGGTGGTAAATTGAATATTTTATTACTGTTATTTGAGTATGAACCTTGGTCTTTATAATAAGGATTATCTTATGAAATCTACAGTTCAAAAACTGTTCACTCCCAAATTTATTTTACTTTGTTTTGTCTGTATTTTTCTCTATTCTGGTCACTTAATGCCTCAAACTCAAGTCACTCGTGAGGAATTTTATCAATTCCTTACAGATTACATTGAAAATTTACAGCAAATTATGCTGAAAGAAGATACGACGCTAACTGATTTAACTAATCTGGAACTGAAAATCAGATTATGGAATGATTATGTGGTTGAAAAACTTCCCAAGCGTTTTGCGGTGAAAGTGCCTGTGGATAACGTTCGCTTGAAAAAACAAAAATATAACCGAGCCGATGTAAAAATTGATTTTAATTTCGAAGTCAATTTTCCTGTGGAAAATTTTCGCTTTGAAGATAATCTTCCCGATAAAAACATCGCTCTAATTAATACGATTAAAAATGTAAATAATCAAGGATGGTACGAAATTCATCCGGTGATTGATATGCTGATTATTGAAGCGAATCAGGCTCGTAAATATAACGTGGTAAAAAATAAAGGTTATCTACTGTTTGGGATAAAAGTTGCCCTGAGTAGGGAAGGGGGCTGGACTCAATTCTACCAGACCGTCATTTCATTCGACTGGGTAAAATGGATGGTAGAAGATGGAACAATCTGGGAAGTAGAACCTTTACCCATTGAGGAATTATTTTTTAAAAAATAATTACAATCTTTACTTACTTTTCTCCTACCAACTAATATTCTTCAATCTAAGGGAATGAGTTGATTCCCGTCTATCTAATTCGTTATGTAAGGTATATCCTTTTTCGTCAAAAAACTTGACAGATATCTATGAAAAAGTTATATTTCTTGTAAACGTTTACAAATATAAATGAGCAGCGGCAATCAAACATCTCCCTCTACCTTATCTCGGAATGGATGGCGAGCAGTCTGTCTGCTAAGTATTTTTCTGAGCTGTTTGAACGTAAATTCTGATGATATCCAAATATCCTTTTGGGGGATGGGTGCCGAAGGAGAAGCAGTAGAAAAGCTCATCCCGTTATTTCACCAGAGCTATCCTCATATTAAAGTAAAAATTCAAATGATCCCGTGGACCGCCGCTCAGGAAAAATTAATCACCGCTTATGCCAGTGATAATCTTCCCGATGTCTTTCAATTGGGAAATACCTGGATTCCACAATTTGTGGCACTGGAAGCTCTGGAAAATCTGGATAATTGGATTGCTCAATCCACTTCAATTAAAGAACAGAATTATTTTGAAGGTATTTGGGAAACAAATATAATTGAAAACTCTGTTTATGGTATTCCATGGTATATTGATACCCGAGTCTTGTTCTACCGGACGGATATTTTAAAAAGAGCCGGCTTTAATCGTGCTCCTCAAACATGGGAAGAATTATATCAGGTCTCAAAAGAAATTAAAAGAATATTAAATCATCCTGAGAAGTACGCTATTTATTTACCAACCAATGAATGGGCTCCTTTCATTATTTTTGCCTTGCAGAATGGCGCTACTATTTTGAAAGAAAATGAATCTTTAGGGAATTTTCAGGCAGAAGAATTCGCAAAAGCATTTGATTTCTTAATTCGCTTTCACCGGGAAAAACTGGCCCCAATTGGAATTTCTCAAGTCACGAATGTCTATCAAGCATTCGCTGATGAATATTTTTCGATGTATATCTCGGGTCCCTGGAACATCAATGAGTTTAAAAAATGGATGACGGGAGACTTGGCGGATTGTTGGATGACTGCTCCATTGCCTGGTCCTGATTCTAACCGACCTGGTCTCTCTTTAGCTGGTGGATCAAGTCTGGTAATTTCAAAAAAATCGACTCATAAAAAAATAGCCTGGATCTTTATAGAATTTTTATCTCAACCTGAAATTCAACTTCAATTTTACCAGTTCATTAACAATTTACCCGCTGTTAAAGTGGCCTGGGAAGATTCCTTACTGCAACATGATCCTTATATGTCAGCCTTTTTCAAGCAATTTCATCATGTCGTAAGTACTCCGAAAGTTCCCGAATGGGAGCAAATTGCATTTTCAAAAGTGCAGCAATATGCGGAAATCGCTGCTCGAGGAAATATGACTGTGCCGGAAGCCTTAAAAGCACTGGATGCCGATGTGGATCGAATCTTAGAAAAACGGCGCTGGCTGATGAATAAATAATCTGTCAGCAAAAAAAAGTCACCATGAATAGTAATTCGAAAATTGCTTATTTTTTTCTTATGCCTGCTTTGCTGGCTATTTTTTGTTTTTTCTTTATACCCGTACTGGCCGCATTTTTTATTAGCTTTACCGACTTTGATATCTATTCCTTAGCCAAATTCTCTAATGCTCGATTAATAGGAGTCAAAAATTATATTGTCCTGTTAAACGATCCGTTGTTTTGGAAAGCCCTGAAAAATACTTTCTTATTTGTTATTTCTGCTGGACCCTTATCCATCGCCGTATCTCTCCTCGCGGCTCTTTTACTGAATTCTAAATTGGTTAAATATAAAGCTATTTTCCGTTTGACCTACTTTATGCCGGTGGTTACAACGCTGGTAGCGGTGGCAATTGTGTGGCGATTCATTTACCATCCCCGTTTTGGTATTCTCAATTATTGTTTAGGTTTGTTTGGTATTCATCCCATCGATTGGCTGGGGGATACATTCTGGGCAATGCCAGCGATTGTGATCATGTCAGTCTGGAAAAATTTCGGTTACAATATGATCATCTTTATAGCTGGTCTACAGAATATTCCGCAAGACCTCTATGAATCAGCAGAAATTGAAGGAGCTAATCGCTGGCAAAAGTTTAAATCAATTACCATTCCCATGCTGGCACCCACCACCATTTTTGTCAGTCTCATCACCATGATTGGCTATTTTCAAATATTTGCCGAACCATACATTATGACACAAGGCGGACCGCTGAACAGCACTTTGAGTATTGTTCAATATATGTATCAGGAAGGTTTCCGTTGGTGGAACATGGGTTATTCAGCTGCACTGGCCTTTGTCTTGTTTATCATTATTTTTATCGGTACCCTTATTCAATTGAAATTAAAAAAGAGTACGGATTGATCGAAATATGATTAAGCTTAAAAAAATATTATTATATATTTTTCTTGTTATTAGTGGTTTGGTTACCCTGATGCCGTTTATATGGATGCTGTCAGCTTCTTTTATGCAGGATGGGCATGCCAGCGTCTATCCACCCAGATTTTTACCCGATCAGTTTACCTTGATTCAATATCTTCGGCTTTTTTCCAGACTGAACATTGGAAGGTATTTCTTTAATAGTCTTCTTTTAGCCGTTGCTATCACTTTTATTTCTCTTTTTCTGAATTCGATGGCCGGCTATGCTTTTGCAAAGTATCGCTTTAAAGGAAAAAATTTCCTTTTTCATCTGCTGCTCAGTTCTATGATTATTCCGGCTCAGGTTACCATGCTGCCGCTATTTCTGATGCTGAAAACGATGGGTCTCATCAATACCTATCTGGCGATTATCATTCCAGGCTTAGCGAATATATTCGGGATATTTCTCATTCGCCAATATGCATTATCTATACCGGACAGTTTGATTGAAGCGGCCCGGATCGATGGGGCATCAGATTTTCAAATTTATCGGCGAATTATTTTACCTTTATGTTTACCGATTTTAACTACCCTGGCTATTTTTACTTTTATGACCATCTGGAACGATTTTTTGTGGCCTTTAATCGCCTTGACTGATAATTCCATGTATACTTTACCAGTGGCATTAGCCAATTTGATGCAAGAGCATGTCCGCGATCCTGAATTGATGATGGCCGGATCAGTGATCACTATCATCCCGGTTATTATTGTATTTCTCTCCTTACAGAAATATTACATTTCGGGGATAATGTTAGGTGGAGTAAAAGAATGAAATGGTGATATTACTATTAAAACGGATTTTCAAAACGCAAACGGATATCAATAAAAAAATCTTGACAAAAATTAAAAAATAATTTACATTCAAAATAAATGTAAACGCTTACATAATTTATTTCAAATGAGATTACATTGAAAACTACTATTAATGAAATTGCCCGTCGAGCAGGTGTTTCTATTGCGACAGTATCCCGTGCTTTTAATCCTAACGGATCGATTCATCCCGTCACGCGACGCACAATATTACAAATTGCCGAGGAAATGCATTACAAGCCAAATCCTTCGGCTCGCAGTCTGACGAGAAGGAGAACCGATACCATTGGTGTTATTCTTCCGGAATTAGTGGATGAATTTTTCTCCGAAATTATCCGCGGAATAGATGAAGAAGCCTATAAAAGTGCGCATTATATTCTGGTCGCCAGTTCACATAGTCAAAGAAATATCTTAGAAACTACTCTGGAATTTATGTTCAGCGGCCGGGTGGATGGAGTCATCTTGATGATCCCTCAACCAATAAATGAGATCTTCGATCTGATCAGTCGCTCTAAACGTCCCATTGTGTTATTGAATGCTCCGAAAAGTTTCAATCATGTGGTTAGTTTTAACATTAACAATTATCAGGGAGCATTTTCAATCGTAGAACACTTAATTAAGCATGACTATAAGGATATTGGTATCATTCAGGGACCAGAAGGAAATTGTGATTCTGAGGAACGCTACCGTGGATTTTGTGATGCCCTAAAACAGCATGGTTTATCTTTAAATGATGACTTTGTATTGCGGGGAGATTTTACCAGCCGTTCCGGTTACTATTCTTTTCTCCGACTTATGAGCCAAAAAAAGAAACCAGAAGCCATCTTTGCCTCGAACGATATGATGGCTTTAGGTATCTATGAAGCGGCGAAGACCTCCGGTATAAAAATTCCCCAGGATGTAGCTGTAGTTGGTTTTGATGATATCTTTTCCAGTCGTTTACTACAACCTCGTTTAACCACCGTGCATGTACCCATTTCTGAATTAGGAAGCAGTGCCGTCCGCTACCTGTTTAAAATGATCAACCGAGAAGTGGATCCTTCTCATACCAGTCGGAATGAACTGACGACGGGATTAGTTATTGGAGGATCTTGTGGTTGTCCAAGTTCGCATACCCAAATAATCTTATAA